>JAIZWN010000300.1 GCA_020443945.1 Candidatus Thiosymbion ectosymbiont of Robbea hypermnestra
CATGACATGTTATCCAATCGCGTCGAGAGCTGGACCGACCAATGGAAACGCGAGGGTCTGGAGCAAGGTCTGGAACAAGGTCTGGAGCAAGGCTGCCAAGCGACACGCCATCTACTCGGCCGTGTGGCTCATCATCGCTTCGGTTCCACAATCGCCGCGCAGGCCGAACCGCTCCTGACAAGGATTGCCGACCCGGTACGGCTGGCGGACCTTGGCGATGCCCTCCTCTCCTGCCCCGATGGTACCGCCTGGTTGCACGTCTTACGTGAGGTGGGAACCAGATCTACCGCCAGCGACGAGCACCCATAGGGAGCCTTGAAAACTGGCGAGGCATCCCTGCCCTGCACGAACGCCTTGCATGTTTCAAGGCGCCCATAAGGGGAGAACGAGACCGGTCTTCGTCCAACAGAGGAGGAACGAGAGCGATGAGAGCGAACCCATTGCTGCAAGTGGTTTTCGGCGCCTTGATCGCGGCCCATGCCTGGGCCTTCGAGGAGGGAATCGACTATACCCGACTGGCCAACCCCCAGGCTCCCGAGAGCGGAGAGGAGATCGAGGTCCTGGAGGTCTTCATGTACAGCTGCCCGCATTGCTTCTATCTGGAGCCGACGCTCGAGGAATGGCTTAAGACCAAGCCCGAGCAGGTGGGGTTCAAACGCATGCCGGCGATCTTCGGTGTCGAGGTGATTCCCCACGCCAAGGCCTATTACGCCGCGGAGGCGCTCGGGGAAATCGACCGATTCCACCTACCCTTGTTTCGCGCGTTGCATGGGGATCAAGGTGCGAAACGTGCGATCTGGGACGAGGATGCCCTGGTAGCCTTCGCCGAAAAACAGGGCATCGACGCAAAGCGGTTCCGCGAGACCTACCGCTCCTTCTCCGTCGACAACAAGGTGCGCCAGGCATGGGAGCTAGGCAAGCGTTTCGGGATCGACAGCGTGCCTACGTTGATCGTCGACGGCAAATACCGCACCAGCCCCTCGCAGACCGGCAGCTATGAAAAGACGATCCAGGTGGTCGATTACCTGATCGGAATCGAGACCGATCGGTCGTCGGCTACCGCGGCGGGCGGTTCCTGACCCGACCTGAAAATAAGGTGGAACGGGGTATCGGGGCGCGGCGGCAATCCGATATCTTGATGTTGTGATTCGACTCCTCCTGGCCCGCATCGGTTCGGCGCTTCTGGTCATCTTCGGGGTCTGCACCCTGGTATTCCTGCTGATCCATCTGGTCCCCGGTGATCCGGTGGAGGCCATGCTGGGGGAGAGCGCCCGGCCGGCGGACCGGCAGGCGTTGCGCGCGGCCCTGGGTCTCGACCGGCCCTTGGCCGAGCAGTATCTGAGTTATCTCGGGAGTCTGGCCCGGCTGGAGCTCGGTCGGTCGTTCCAATTCGAGCGCCCGGTGGCGGACCTGCTCGCCGAACGGATCCCGGCGACCCTGGAGCTGACCGGGGCCGCGCTGGCCCTGGCCCTGGTGGTGGCGGTTCCACTCGGGGTACTGGCGGCGCGGAACCAGGGCGGGGCGCTGGATTCCGGGGCCATGGGGTTTTCCCTGCTCGGCATCTCCATCCCCAATTTCTGGCTCGGGCCCCTGCTGATCCTGGTCTTTTCCCTGTGGCTCGGTTGGACCCCGGTGAGCGGACGCGACGGCCCGGCGAGCCTGATTCTGCCCGCGGTCACCCTGGGCTCGGGGCTGGCGGCGATCCTGGCGCGCATGGTGCGCAGCAGTGTGCTGGAGGTGCTGGGGGAGGACTATGTCCGCACCGCCCGGGCCAAGGGGTTGTCCGAGGCCGTCGTGATCCGACGCCATGCCCTGCGCAATGCCTGGTTGCCGGTGTTGACCCTGGTCGGCCTGCAGCTGGGGGGACTGCTCGGGGGGGCCGTGATTACCGAGACCGTTTTCGCCTGGCCGGGGGTCGGCAGCCTGTTGGTGGAGGCGATCCAGAACCGCGACTACCCGGTGGTGCAGGCCGGTGTGCTGCTCATCAGCCTGGCCTATGTGCTGGTGAACACCCTGACGGACCTGGTCTACCTCTGGGTGGACCCACGGATTCGGTTGACCTGATGCGGGGCCTGGGCGTCTGGCTGCCGATCCTGCCCCTGTCGGCTTGGGCGCTGGTTGTCCTGGCCGGCCCCTGGTTGCCTCTGGCGCCCGATCATATCGATCTGTCCCGGATCCTGGCGCCGCCGGCAACGGATTCGCTGCTCGGCAACGATGACCTGGGGCGCCCGGTGCTGGACCGACTCCTGATCGGCGCCCGTACTTCGTTTGCCGTGGGCCTGGGCGTGGTGGCCCTGTCCCTGATCCTGGGCGCCCTGGTGGGCGGCATGGCGGCCCTGGCCGGCGGCTGGGTGGACGCGACGCTGGTGCGGATCATCGATGTCTTCCTCGCCTTTCCCGGCATCCTCCTCGCCATCGCCCTGGCGGGCCTCCTGGGGCCGGGCATCGACAATGTGATCGTCGCCCTGGCCGCCGTGGGTTGGGTCGGCTACGCGCGTCTGGCGCGCTCTCAGATATTGTCCCTGAAGCAGCGCGATCATGTGGTCGCGGCCCGCGCCCTGGGGGCGGGCTCCGGGCGGGTCCTGCTGCGCCACCTGCTGCCCCTGGCGGTGGCGCCCCTGATCGTGGAGGCGACCTTCGGCGTCGCCGGGGCCGTGATCGCGGAGGCGGGCCTCTCCTTCCTCGGGCTCGGCGTGCAGCCGCCCCAGGCGTCCTGGGGCAGCATGATCCGGGACGGCGTGGGCTATATGCTGGTGGCGCCCCACCTGGTTCTGGCCCCTGGGCTTGCGATCCTCTCCGTCGTGCTGGGCGTCAACCTGGCGGGGGATGGTCTGCGGGACCGGCTGGACGTGCGCTCGGCCCGGCGGTGAGGGACCCGCCTGGCCGCCGAGCGTAGCGGAAAACGGGATCGGTAAAAATTTACCGCTACCCCCACGACAACCCGAATCGGATCGGGACGCATGAGGACGCGGAGGGAATCTTGGGCTAACATGACGCCCCGGCCGACCCGAATCCCAGAGTAGTACACCTGTTTCCAGTATTTGCATATAGCTGTAGTAATGTTTCAATTCCTGACCGAATGCTCTCTTGAAAACGCACGGAGAAGAGTCCCATGAAAACGCCCGCCAACTTTTTCAAGCCGCTCGCCATCGGGGCGCCGGAGCCCATCCGCGAGCTGCCGACCGCGCTGGAGCGCACCATCCACTTTCTGCCCCCCCACATCGAGAAGATGCGGGCCAAGGCGGGCCAGACCGCGGCCAAGGTGGATGTGCTCCTGGGCAACCTGGAGGACGCCATCCCCATCGAGGCCAAGGAGGCGGCCCGGACCGGGTTCATCGAGGTAGCCAAGGCCGTGGATTTCGGCCAGACCGGGCTCTGGACCCGGGTCAATGCCCTCAACAGCCCCTGGTTTCTCGACGACATGACCGAGATCGTCGGGGCCGTGGGCAACAAGCTGGACGTGGTGATGGTCCCCAAGGTGGAGGGCCCCTGGGATATCCACTTCGTCGACCAACTGCTGGCCCTGCTGGAGGCCCGCCATAGCATCGGCAAGCCCATCCTGATCCACGCCATCCTGGAAACCGCCCAGGGCGTGAAAAACGTCGATGAGATCGCCCAGGCCAGCCCCCGCATGCACGGCATGAGCCTGGGCCCCGCCGACCTGGCCGCGTCCCGGGGCATGAAGACCACCCGCGTGGGCGGCGGTCATCCCTTCTACGGCGTGCTGGCCGACCCCGACGAGAATAAGGCGGAGCGGGACTTCTACCAGCAGGACCTCTGGCACTACACGGTGGCCCGCATGGTAGACGCCTGTCTGTCCAACGGGCTGCGGGCCTTCTACGGCCCCTTCGGCGACTTCGAGGACGGCGCGGCCTGCGAGGCCCAATTCCGCAACGCCTTCCTGCAAGGCTGCGTGGGTGCCTGGACCCTGCACCCGAACCAGATCGAGATCGCCAAGCGGGTCTTCAGCCCCGAGGCCGGGGAAGTGCTCTTCGCCAAGCGCATTCTCGAGGCCATGCCGGACGGCTCGGGCGCCGTGATGATCGACGGCAAGATGCAGGACGACGCCACCTGGAAACAGGCCAAGGTAATCGTGGACCTGGCTAGGCTGGTAGCCACCAAAGACCCCGAGCGGGCCGCGGCCTACGGCTTCTAGAGGCTAGTGCCCCGTTTCACCTTATTTTTCACCCTCAGAGCCCTCCCAACCGCGCCAAGGCAAGAGGAGAGTACCGAGC
>JAIZWN010000301.1 GCA_020443945.1 Candidatus Thiosymbion ectosymbiont of Robbea hypermnestra
GGTTTCCGGGATTTGGCGTAGAGACCTGCCCTCACCGTCATGGTTGTCCGCAGATTACGCCGATTTTCACGGATTACTGCGTTTTTTCATCGGCGGAAATCTGCGTAATCTGCGGATTCAAGCATCACAGATCACAAAACTACAACACTACCCGTCAGTTGTTCTGGATCACGATCCGCGGGAATTTGGCCGCGTAGTCCTTTGCCTGCAGGGAGAGCTTGGCCGCGGTCCGGCGGGCGATTTCCCCGTAGATCTCGCTGATGCGCGAGTCGGGCTGGGCCACCACGGTCGGCTTGCCGCCGTCCGTTTCCTGCCGGATAGCGATGTCCAGCGGCAACGCGCCCAGCAGCCGCACCCCGTACTGCTCGGCCATGGTCTGCCCCCCACCCTCGCCGAAGATATGCTCTTCGTGCCCGCATCGGGAGCAGATGTGGATGCTCATGTTTTCCACGATGCCCAGTACCGGCACCTCCACCTTTTGAAACATCTTCAGGCCCTTGCGGGCATCCAGCAGCGCGATGTCCTGGGGCGTGGTGACGATGATCGCGCCGGAGACGGGCACCTTCTGGGCCAGGGTAAGCTGGGTATCGCCGGTTCCGGGGGGCAGGTCGATCACCAGGTAGTCCAGCTCCGACCAGTTGGTGTCATTGAGCAGCTGCTCCAGGGCCTGGGTCACCATGGGGCCACGCCAGATCATCGGCGTCTCCTCGTCGATCAGAAAACCGATGGACATGGCCTGGAGGTGGTAGCTGTTCATGGGCTCGAGGGTGTTGCCGTCGTTGGATTCCGGCTGGCCCGTAATGCCCAACATGCGCGGCTGGGAGGGACCATAGATGTCCGCGTCCAGGATGCCGACCTTGGCGCCCTCGGCGGACAGCGCCAGGGCCAGGTTGACCGCGGTGGTGGATTTGCCGACGCCGCCCTTGCCGGAGGCGACGGCGACGATGTTTTTGACGTTGTCGATGGGTTTCAGGGCCTTCTGGACCGAGTGCGCGGCCACCGACCAGGTGACCTCGACCTTGGCCTCGGCAACCCCGTCCAGCCCGGTGACGGCCGTTTCGACCGCGGCGGCAATCGTTTGCGCCACCGTCTTGGCCGGGAAGCCGAGCACCACCCGGACCTCGACCCGGTCCCCGGCGATCCCGATGTCCTTCACGCATCCGGCGCTGACCAGATCCTGCTCCAGGTGGGGCTCCTGGTAGCCTTTGATCGCCGATTCGACTTGCTCTTTGGTAACTGCTGACATGGTTTGCTCCCGAGTTCGCGAGAAGGGCACTTTGACACATTCAAGGTCCCCGAAAATCAATCAACGACCTGGTCCCGCGTTCGATCCCCATAGCCGCCAATTCCCCCCCCCGCAACACAGTTGGTCTTCAGGTCGGAAATTCAAGTCCTGCGCTCGCGCGCCTCGCATCCGGCCGCTTCTCGTCGCGCTGAGAACGCAAAATAAGGTGAAATGGGGTGCTGGGCGACCCGGATCGGACGCGCCTTTTTCTTGAGTGAGACATTGGCGTGTCCGATCTGGTACGCTGCCGCCCGGCCTTTGGTCAGCGACCCGGTGAATTGCTCAGGCTCCTCCGCCGTCCGATTCACGGGGTATTTTTTCACCCCGAGGATGCCTTCTGATCCAAGGGGATCGAGAGCTGGCATCCAGGCTATGGGTTTGCAACATTGACCGAAACAAGGTGCCGGCGGTTTCCGGCTACCGGTTGTCAGGGGAATCGCTACCGGCCTTCAGGGAGGCGTTGGAAGGATTGTTTTCTACACTTTTTCAAGACGCGAGGTGAAAACATTTCGCTTCGTGCTATTTTTCAATCACATCAGTGCTTGAAAAATGGCGAGGCGTCCCTGTTCCGCACGGGCACCTTGAACTTTCGAGGTGTCTTGGTGCCGGGGCCGAGAACTTTTGTTGCGGGGAACTGTCAATGCCATCGGATTCCGGGATATTGGTAAGGGAATACCGGGCCCATGTCTGATCGGCGATCCGACCAGGAGCTGGTAGCCAGGGTCCAGGCGGGGGACAAGCGCGCGTTCGATCTGCTGGTCATCAAGTATCAGCAGAAGGTCGCGGGGCTCATCTCCCGGTATATCCGCGATTCCGGCGAGGCTATGGATGTGGCCCAGGAGGCGTTCCTGAAGGCCTACCGGGCGCTTCCGGGGTTCCGTGGCGAGAGTGCCTTTTACACCTGGTTATATCGCATCGCGATCAATACGGCAAAGAATCGTCTGGTCGCCCAGGGTCGCCGCCCCCCCGGAGATGGCGTGGAGGCGGAGGTGGCCGAGCAGCTGGATGAGGGCGAGCGTCTCCAGGAGCTGGGGACGCCGGAGCATCATCTGCTGAGCATGGAGATCGCGGCTACGGTGCAGAGCGCGCTGGATACGCTGCCGGAGGACCTGCGCACGGCGATCGTACTGCGCGAGCTCGAGGGCCTGAGCTATGAGGAAATCGCACAGGCGATGGAATGCCCCATCGGCACCGTGCGGTCGCGCATCTTTCGCGCCCGCGAGGCAATCGATGAGCAGCTCAGGCCCTTGCTCGATCCATGAGGTTTTTCAAGCACGGTAATGAGTGAACAACAACGACAGCATGTCTCGGCCCTGGCCGATGGTGAGCTCGATGCGACGCTGGTCCGGGCTACCCTGTCCGCGCTCGGGTCGAACGAGCGTCTGCGCGGGGCCTGGGAGCGTTACCATCTGATCGGCGCCGCCCTGCGGTCGGAGTGGATACACCCCGAGTGTCGCCGGCTATCGACCCGGGTCGGCAAGCGCGTCGCTACCGAGCCGATTACCCCGAAAAGACCGCCGACGCGCCCGGCCTGGGCCTTTCCCCTCGCCGGTGCCGCGCTGGCTGCCGGTATGGCCTTTGCCGCCCTGGTCGGCGTGCCGTGGCTCTTTGATCTGCGGTCCGAGGCCGCGCCGTCTCCCGGCCTCTCCGCCGCCGGGTTGCCACCGGAGCAGTTCCGGCTTGCCGGTCCCGTCCGTTGGCACCTGGACGCACCGGCCCTGGAGACGAAGCTGGACCGCTTCCTGGTGAATCATCAGGCCCAATCGCCGGTATCCGGCATGACCGGCTTCCTGCCCTATGCGACGCTTGTGGGCTACGGAGCGCGCCGGTAGTGACGGATGTGGCACGGACACCGTCCCCAGGTTCCACCCGCTTCCCGGTCAGGGACATGACCTTCCGGTTATCCCCTCTGCTGTTCACCCTGGTCTGGTGCGCCCAGGCATTTGCCGCGAATCCCGGTCCGGCCGAGCGGTTGGCGCGGATGGCCGCCGCCTTGCGTTCCCTGAGCTACGAGGGCACGGTCGTCTATCTGCACGGCAACCAGCTCGAGTCCCTGCGGGTGGTGCATCGGGTCGAGGACGGGCAGGTCCGGGAGCGGATGATTTCCCTTAACGGGCCGGTGCGTACCCTGACGCGGGGGAAGGGCGGCGTTACCTGCGCCTTGTCCGGTTCCCGCCCCATCTCGGTGCCGGGCCAGGGTATCGGGAGGGAGATGTTCCACGCGGTGGCCCTGGACCCCGAGGCGTTAGGGGATCACTATGGAATCCATCCCCTGGGCGCCGCTCGGGTGGCGGGGAGGGATACGGAGGTGGTGGGCGTCATCCCCCGGGATCGCCTGCGCTACGGATACCGCTTTTACCTGGATCGGGAACACGGGTTGCCGCTCAAGTCCGATCTCATGGGGCAGCGGGCCGACCCCCTGGAACAGATCATGTTCATCTCCCTGGACCTGCTGCCGGCGGGGGAGTCGCCGTCTTCCGCCGGACCGGCGACGCGGCCGCCCCGGTCCTTTGGGTCCGCGCGCCCGGCGCCCGACTTCCTGCCCTGGCGGTTTGTTTCCCTGCCCCCCGGCTTTGTCCTGGTGATGCACGACGATTGGCGTGATACCGGCGGGCAGCCGGTGGACCACTTCGTGCTGTCGGACGGTCTGGCGTCGGTATCCGTCTATGTGGAGACCAATCCGCGGGAGGGCCTGGAAGGCGGCACCCGGATCGGCGCCGTGCATGCCGTCGGCAAACGGGTATCCGGCCATCAGATTACGGTGGTCGGCGAGGTGCCGCCGGAGACGGTGGGGATGGTGCTTGCCGGGATCCGGCCCGGTCCGGGGGAACGGCGGTGATCGAGGAGACGGGCCTAGTCGTCTCGGTGCGGGGCGATCTGGCCGAGGTGGCAGGACAACCCCGGAGCGCCTGCGGGGGCTGCGCCGTCAATGGCGCCTGCGGCGCCTCACTGCTCGCCCGCTACCTGGGCTCCCGGCGGTTGTCGTTACAGGCCCGAAACGCCATCGGGGCGAGACCCGGCGAGCGCGTGGTCATCGGCTTGCCGGAAGGCGCCTTGCTGGAGGCCTCGGCCCTTGCCTATCTGGTACCCTTGGCGGCATTGGTGGGCGGCGCCGTGGCGGGGGCATGGATGGCCGAATGGATGGCCCCGACCCAGACGCAGGTTTTGAGTGCCCTGATCGGGCTGGGGGGATTCGCCGCCGCCCTGGCCTGGCTGGTCCGCCTCATCCGCGCCAGATCCCTGGACGAGCGTTATCGACCACGCATCCTGCGCCGCCTTGCGGCAAGTCCGGGCGAACCGCCTGGGGGTTCCCCCGCAAAGGATTCTGATCGTGCAGGTCCATGACCGCCAAAGACATCATCAGCCGTGACGCTCTCAAGCAGCTTACCAGAGAGCTGGCGCGTTACCTGCTCGCGCTCGATGCCGAGGTCATCGAGCCATTGGAGACACAACACCAACGGATCGAAGACCGCCGGGCGGACTTGGTCGCGCGCATGAGAGGCGCCGATGGTAAGGAATTCCTGTTGCATGTCGAGATCGCCAACGACAACTCCGCCGACATGCCGTTACGGATGCTACGCTACCACACAGATATCCGTTTTGCCGGCTACTCCGGGCCAATCCGGCAGTTCCTCATCTACATCGGATCCAGGCCGCTGACTATGCCACCGGGCTTCGATGAACCGGGACTGTTGAACTATCGCTACGGCTTGGTGGACATGCACCAGGTTAATTGTGCCGGCCTGCTGGAGCAGGATAACCCCAACGCCCTGGTGTTGGCCGTGTTGTGCGACTTCGGTGATCGCGAGCCTCAGCAGGTGGTCACCCATATCGTGCGTCGCCTGCAGGAGCTGTCGGGTACCGACGAGCGACGCTTTCGTGATCACATGACCATGCTGGAGATTCTCTCCGAAAACCGGGAGCTTAAAACACAGGTCGAGGAGGCCGAACGTATGTTGACTCAAGTCGATGTGAAACGTCTGCCGTCTTTCGCCATTGGTTTCGAACAAGGCAAGGAAGAAGGTATGGAGGCCGGTATGGAAGCCGGTATGGAAGCCGGTATGGAAGCCGGTGAAGCACGGGTTGTGCGTCGTCTGTTACTCCGATTCAGCGTCGATGAGGTCTCCGATTTGCTCGGTCTTCCGTCCGAAGAGGTGGAACGCATCGCGGTAGCGGAAGATGACGATCCGGAGCAAAGCAGACATTGATGCGCGTTCCGGTATGAACCGCGAAGGTCCGCCTGGAGTAGCCGAAGAGTCGGGCTAGTGCCCCGTTTCACCTTATTTTTCGCTCTCAGCGCGGCGAGAAGCGGCCAGCCGCGAGGCGCGTGAGCGCAGGA
>JAIZWN010000302.1 GCA_020443945.1 Candidatus Thiosymbion ectosymbiont of Robbea hypermnestra
TTCAATCTCAGATCGGCGATTAGAAAGATTATTGATTCATTCGGGTCGAATGAGTATAGAATTCTGTTCTCGAATTAGGAGTTACAAATAATTTTATGGTGGTACTTATAGCCGAATTGGAGAAGGTTGTCAGTGAATATCATGTAGATTACCCTGACCTTTTCCTTAGCGACAAAAAAGAGGTATTGAGCATAAAAGATGGGAATACTATCGCGGCCGTACTGAATCATACTGGAATACCTCTTTCTGAGCTAATACCATCAGGTCAAAATGGGAAAAGGCACCCCATCTATGATGGATCTACGCAGGTTACTAGAGGTCAGCAGGAAGCTCTCATAAGGGATTTAAGCCGGGTGCTATCCATATTATAAGGAATTAGTCATGTTAAACACCGCACTCGAAGCCATCAAACACCGGGAAGCCTGAGAAGACTTGCCCAAAAGTGATCTGATCTAGCCCTAGACAATCTGCGAATGCTTGTTGTAATCTGTCGATGCTCCGAAATGAGCGGGTCTCAGTGCGGCTGCCACCGCACCGAGGCCCTAACCACAACCAAACCTGTGCGAGAGGTTCGGCTATGGCTAAGGCCAATTCTACCCGTCCGGCGACCACGCTGGAAATCACCTTTACCCACGAAACCCTTGCCCACGTCCGTGAGGCCCTGCTGATTGGGCTTGCCGCTTATGGCGAGATCGAGCGGCTGTCCAACGCCCAAGAGGCCCGGGCACGGATAGGGAAGAAGACCAAGAAGGACCTGCGGGTAATCCACCCGACCGGCACGGCGGATACGGTGTCCCGGTTCGCGGATGCCTTGCGCTTCTTGGACTGACCGGAGGCAAATTCGTGGCTTGCCAGGGAGGGCACCCCATTAAGCCCATAATGCAGTCATCCCGGTGAACAACATGCCGACGACACAGCGGCCCAACAACGACTCCACCGCCCCCAGGGGAAAGGACCTTCGCATCCCCAACACCACGCCAGAGCGGTTGGCAAAAACGCTGCTACGCGGCGGCGCGGAGCCGAGACCGGAGACCAAGCGGCGGAAGGCATCCTCGCTTTAGGTCTGGATGTGATCCCACCAAGGTCCGCCCGACCTAAGCGGTTTGGGCAACGAAGTATATAATCCCCTAACCAAAGTATCCTCTACCCGGCAACAACAAAGTCAGAACACCACCCATCCCGGAAACCGCCAAAGCAAAACAAGTTACGGTTTTGTCGGCACGCGCGTCGCAATCTGCTAATAGGACAGGATTAACAGGATTATTTTTTGTGGGTTCTGA
>JAIZWN010000303.1 GCA_020443945.1 Candidatus Thiosymbion ectosymbiont of Robbea hypermnestra
CGCTCGGTGCTCTCCTCTCGCCTGGGCGCGGTTGGGAGGGCTCTGAGGGTGAAAAATAAGGTGAAATGGGGCACTAGCAGCCACGCATGGCGATAAGCCCAGCGTGGTACAAATTCGCACAGAGGACGTAAACCCGGATGTAATCGGAAAATTGGTCATCGACACCTCGCGGCAAATGGCCGCCGAGTTGGATAAAGGTGCATTGGTCACCATCGATCCGAGCCGTACCCGCTTGCGGCTCCTGCCTTTGTGGCCTCGCTAAGCTCCCTGAGTGACCCGCATCTTTACAAATGAGCCAAGTTTGTGCAGGCCTTAGCACGGAAGGCCGGTATCGACAAAACCTACCTCTCGCAGATCGAGACCGGGCGCAAGCAAGGCTCGGTCGCGGCCCTGGCGCAACTCGCGTCCGCACTCTCCGTGGAGGTGGATGATTTGATCGATTCCGGAATGCTGGACGGACTGGAGCACACAAGCTGATCGCCGGCAAGGTATTCCAACCATGAGACTGACCGAAAGCCAGAGCCGAACTGTCGTAGGGGCCATCCGAAACCACGACCCAAAAGCCGAAATCTATCTTTTCGGGTCGAGGATCGATGACGAGGCTCGGGGAGGAGATATCGACTTGTTAGTGATCTCGAAGCAGATCGACCTCATGACTAAGTTAGACATACTCGGCGAGATTCATCGTCGGCTCGGAGACAGGCGCATCGACCTGCTAGTGGCATCCGACCCGACCTCACCATTCATGCGTATCGCTCAGGCGGAAGGGCTCCGCTTGTGAAACCTGAAAGACTGGCTCTACTGGAAAACGAACTGCGTGTCCTGGAAAAGGCAACAGAGCACCTCGGCTATTCCATCGATCGAGTCCAAGCCCTGAAGGACAAGCCCCAGTGGATGCCTGAAGAGCTGGAGCGCTTCGAATCCCTCGCCAGCCGCTTTTCCCGACTCGCCGATCTGCATATTCAGCGCGTCATGCGACTGATAGACGATCTGGAACTGGCCCCCCAGGGCAGCCTGCTGGACCGTATAGAGCGGGCGGAGAAAAGAGGCTGGATCGCAGCCCCCGATCTCGTGCGTATTCGCGAGCTGCGTAACCTGATCGCACACGAATACATCGAAGACAAGCTTCATGAACTGCACCTTGCCGTACTCGAGCTCGCTCCTCTGCTGATCGAGCTGACGCCAAAGGTTGTCGCCTTTGGACGAGTACTGATCGCAAGGTACGGCGGTTTGAGGGCTATCTCATAGCCCGGGGGAAATGGGGGCAAGGGAGGTTGCTGGTTAGCTTCCCGTTAAGCTTCTTTAGGAGTAGATGTCTTGTTTAATGATTAGACTTGTACCTGTTGATAACCGACTGATTTTCAAGCTATTTTGAAGTTCCACAGGCCGGCTGAGAGGAGAAA
>JAIZWN010000304.1 GCA_020443945.1 Candidatus Thiosymbion ectosymbiont of Robbea hypermnestra
CCTGCGCTCACGCGCCTCGCGGCTGGCCACTTCTCGCCGCGCTGAGAGCGAAAAATAAGGTGAAACGGGGCACTAGTCGGGTGACCGCGTAATAGCAAACCTCACCGTCATTCCGGCAGGGAGTGCCGGAATCTACCGGTGCCAGGGACGGCAGTTTGCGGAAAACATCCGCCGACCCCAAACTATGCGGCGCGCGTTACTTCAGGTGAACCATAACCACCACGATCAGCTTCGACTTCGACGCCTCGGCATTCGGTGCTCTTCGGCTTGCGCCGAGAGAGTTTGCCCGCGAGATGTGTATCGCGGCGGCCGTGCAGTGGTACGCACAGGGGATCGTTTCCCAAGGAAAAGCGGCCGAGCTTGCGCAGCTGACCCGCGCCGAGTTCCTGGACGAGCTTTTCCGGCGCCAAGTCCCTGCCTGCCAGGTTACCCCGGACGAGCTGGCGGATGAGATTCACGGTACTTAGGCATTGGGTCGTCAACGCCTCGCCACTGATTCTGCTCGGTAAGACCGGTTACCTCGGGCTTCTCGGTGCGCTGGCCGATCAGGTCGCCATTCCGAGGGCCGTTACCGGTGAAGTCGGCGCGGTGGTGCCGTAACTTTGTTATCCCTGGCGATATACACTGAATCCCGGAAACAACAAAGTTAGAACACTACCCGTGCTCCGTAGGCCGGGTTGCGCCCAGCAGGAGTAACCCATTCCGACCAGCCCATCAATCCGTGCCGTGCGCCCCATTCCTTTAGGAAAGAAATATTCCTTCCCATACTACAGGCCGGCCCGTAGGTTGGGGTGAGCTGGCAATCCCAACAAATTGCTCTGTCAGGCCAAAGGACCGTAGGGCGGGATAGCGTAGCGTATCCCGCCATCTCGGGATCGGCGGGATACGGCCATCCCTGGTCTATCCCGCCCTACGCGGGCTCTGGTGCACGAGGAGAAAATGGCATGAAAAATAGTTTACTGGAACGAATTACGCTAGAAGAAGGAAAATGCGGGGGTCGCCCATGTATCAGAGAAAAACGAATGCGTATCAGCGATATCCTCGAATTGCTAGGAGCCGGAGCATCATTTGAAGAAATTTTAGAGGACTATCCTTTTCTTGAACATGAAGATATTTTGGCCGCTCTACAATACGCCGCATGTCAGACAGATCATGTGGTACTCAAAGTAGCATGAAATTTCTTGTTGATAATCAATTACCCATGGCTCTGAGTCGATTTTTGCAGTCACAGAATGTGAAAGCCTTTCATGTCCTGGATGTTCAGTTAGATGAGGCAAGCGATAGAGAAATATGGCAGTACGCGAAGATTAATAATTTAACAATAATCAGTAAAGATGAAGATTTTTTTCATTTGTCGGTTTTTGATCCTGAAGGACCTTCACTTATTTGGGTGCGTTTGGGGAATTGTCGAAGAAAATCGCTATTGGAAAAATTTTCTAACTCGCTGACACAGTTAATAGAATTGTTGGAAAGTGGACAAAGAATAGTAGAATTAAAAGGGTGGTGTCTTAAGATTTGTGGTTTCCGGGATTTGGCGTAGAGACCTTCCCTCACCATCATGGTTGTCCGCAGATTGCGCCGATTTTCACGGATTACTGCGTTTTTTCATCGGCGAGAATCTGCGTAATCTGGGGATTTAAAATCACAGATCACAAAACTACAACACTACCCACTACCGAATTCATTTCTATCACCCGCCGATGTCTACGCCAGCCGCTACCGCGACCGCTTTGCCCGATGCCGTTTCTCCTCTCGCGCCGCCTTTGCCGGCCAGGCCCGGCGAGCGGCTGTTGTGGGGCCGGCTGTATGGAGCGAGCCGCGCCCTGGCGATCGCCAGGGCCGCCGAGCGGGCGTCGGGGCCGGTGTTGGTGGTGGCACAGGATGTACAGACGACGGCGCGTTTGCGGGAGGAGCTGGGGTTTTTCCTGGCCGGCGCAAAGCGGCCGGTGCTGGGTTTCCCGGATTGGGAGACGCTGCCTTATGACCAGTTTTCGCCTTTGCCGGAGCTGGTTTCGGAGCGCCTGCTGACGTTGCATCGGCTGCCGGAGCTGGGGCGCGGCATTCTGGCGGTGCCGGTGGGCACTTTGTTGCAACGCCTGCCGCCGCGGGCCTATGTGGATGGGCACGCGCTGGTGCTGGCGACCGGTGACCGCCTGGAGCTGGATGCGATGCGCCGGCGCCTGGAGCAGGCGGGTTATCAGTGTGTCTCTCAGGTGATCGCCCACGGTGAGTTCGCGGTGCGCGGCTCTTTGCTGGATCTGTTTCCCGCCGGGAGTGATCGGCCCTTCCGCATCGATCTGTTCGACGAGGAGGTGGAGAGTATCCGTACCTTCGACCCGGACAGCCAGCGCTCCCAGGATCAGGTCCCTGATATCCGGTTGTTGCCGGCGCGGGAGTTTCCGCTGCATGAGGCGGCTATCACGGATTTTCGCCGGCGTTACCGTGGCACCTTCGAGGGTGACCCGCAGCAGAGTTTGATTTACCGGGAGGTTTCCGCGGGCTCGGTTCCCGGGGGGCTGGAGTATTACTTGCCGCTGTTTTTCGATGAGACCGCGACCCTGTTCGATTATCTGCCCGCGGGGACTCTGGTGATCGAGGCCGCCGGGTGCCGGGAGGCGGCGGAGGGATTTCTGGCGGATGTGGCCGCCCGCTATGAGCAGCGCCGGCATGATGCGGAGCGCCCCCTGTTGCCGCCGGATCGGCTGTATCTGACCGGGGAGGAGCTGGCCGCGCGGCTGAACCGCTTGTCCGGCGTCCAGCATCAATCGCCGGAGGTGGCGGAGCGCCGCAAGGGCTTCGGCGGGGTGGTGAATTTCGCTACCCGCGGGCTGCCGGCGCTGGCGATTCAGGCCCGGGCGACCCGTCCTGCCGGGATCTTGCAGGATTTTCTCGCCGCGCCGGGCCGGCGGGTGCTCTGTACCGCCGAGAGTGCCGGCCGGCGCGAGATGCTGCTGGAGAATCTGCACGGCTTCGGGATCCGGCCGCGTCCGGTGGCGGGCTGGCAAGAGTTCGTGGCGTCCGATGTGCCCTTGGGGCTGGCGGTGGCGCCCCTGGAGCAGGGGCTGGCGCTGGAGCGGGAGGACCTGGCCCTTGTTACCGAGACCCAGCTCTACGGCGGCCGGGTGCGCCAGACCCGCCGGCGGCAGCGGGCCGAACGGGATGGCGAGGCGCTGGTCCGCAATCTCACGGAGCTGCATGTGGGCGCGCCGGTGGTGCACGAGGACCATGGGGTCGGCCGCTACCTGGGGTTGCAGACCCTGGAGGTCGGCGGCCTGACCACGGAGTTTCTGACCCTGGAATACGCCCAGGGCGATAAGCTCTATGTGCCGGTGGCCTCCCTGCATCGGATTTCCCGCTACACCGGCGCTTCCGAGGAGACCGCCCCCCTGCATCGCCTGGGCAGCGGGCAGTGGGAGAAGGTCAAACGCCGGGCCGCGGAGAAGGCGCGGGATGTGGCCGCCGAGCTTCTGGATATCTATGCGCGTCGGGCGGCCCGTCAGGGCTTCGCCTTTCCGGCGGACGGGGATGACGCCGCCACCTTCGCCGCGGCCTTCGCGTTCGAGGAGACCCCGGATCAGGGGCAGGCCATCGCCACCGTGCTCGCCGATATGGCCGATCCCAAGCCCATGGATCGGGTGGTGTGCGGCGACGTGGGCTTCGGCAAGACGGAGGTGGCCATGCGCGCCGCCTTCGCGGCGGTGCAGGGTGGCAAGCAGGTGGCCGTGCTGGTGCCCACGACCCTGCTCGCCCAACAGCACTATGAAAACTTCTCGGACCGTTTCGCCGACTGGCCGGTGCGGATCGAGAGCCTGTCGCGCTTTCGCACCGCCAGGGAGCAGAAGCAGATCCTCGCCGACCTGGTCGCCGCCAGGATCGATATCCTGGTGGGCACCCACAAGCTGCTCCAGAAGGAGGTAGGCTTCAAGGACCTGGGGCTGGTGATCGTGGACGAGGAACACCGCTTCGGGGTCCGTCACAAAGAGCAGCTCAAATCCCTGCGCAGCAAGGTGGATATCCTGACCCTGACCGCCACCCCCATCCCGCGCACCCTGAACATGGCCATGTCCGGCCTGCGGGATCTGTCCATCATCGCCACGCCGCCGGTGGCGCGCCACCCCATCAAGACCTTTACCACCCAGTGGAACGATATCCTGATCCAGGAGGCCTGCCTGCGCGAGCTCAAGCGCGGCGGCCAGATCTATTTCCTGCACAACAAAGTCCAGACCATCGACAACACGGCCGGCAAGCTCGCGGCCCTGGTCCCGGAGGCCCGCGTCCAGGTCGCCCACGGCCAGATGCGCGAGCGGGAACTGGAGCGGGTGATGCGGGACTTCTACCACCGCCGCTTCAACCTGCTGGTGTGCACCACCATCATCGAGAGCGGCATCGACGTCCCCAGCGCCAACACCATCCTCATCGACCGCGCCGACAAGTTGGGCCTGGCCCAGCTCCACCAGCTGCGCGGGCGCGTCGGGCGCTCCCACCACCGGGCCTATGCCTACCTGCTCACCCCGCCCCCGACGGCCATGACCCCGGACGCCAAAAAGCGCCTGGAGGCCATCGAGTCCCTGGAAGACCTGGGGGCCGGCTTCACCCTCGCCACCCACGACCTGGAGATCCGCGGCGCCGGCGAGCTGCTGGGGGAGGAGCAGAGCGGCCAGATCCAGGAGATCGGCTTCAGCCTCTACATGGACCTGCTCGAACGGGCGGTCACCGCCCTCAAGGCCGGCCGCGCCCCGGCGCTCGACCGCCCCCTGGACCAGGGCGCCGAGATCGACCTGGCCCTTCCCGCCCTGCTCCCGGACGACTACCTCCCCGACGTACACACCCGTCTGGTCATGTACAAACGCATCGCCGGCGCGGCCACGCGCGACGAGCTCAAAGAGCTGCAAGTGGAAATGATCGACCGCTTCGGCCTCTTGCCGGAGCCGACCAAAAACCTCTTCGCCATCACCGAGCTCAAGCTGCAAGTTGCGCCCTTCGGCATCAAGAAGATCGAGGCCGGCCCCGCGGGCGGGCGCATCCTCTTCGACGCCGAACCCAAGCTCGACCCCACCCGCCTGATCCGCCTCATCCAGAGCGATCCCGAGGCCTTCAAGCTCGACGGCAAGGACAAGCTCCGCTTCTCCCGCGATCTGGCCGACCCCACCAGGCGGATCCGCCAGGTCGGCGAGCTCATCCGCCGGATAATCGGCTGACCCGCGGGCAGGCGCCCTGAAGTTTTCAGGGTGCCTCTATGCCGATGACGCAAACACCAGGCGCTCGAAGCCGACCGCCACCACGCTGAAGCTATGCAGGCGCGGCAGCTCGCCGAACTTGCGCCGGAGCTTCTCCCGATAGCGGGCCAGTCCCACCTCGGCTGCGCGTTGTTTGCTTTGCACGGCGGGCAGACCCCGTAATGTCTCGTGGTCCATTGCTTCGAGGGTTTTTCCATCGAGTCCGGCCTCCTTGAGCGAGACGAATTTGAACTCGATGAGGATGTCGAGGATTTGATACTGGCGTTTATCCGGGCGCACGATCAGGGTCAGATCCGCATGACCGCGCTCGATCTCTACCTCCGATTCCATGATGTAGAGGGTGTCATTGAAGAGCAGGGTCAGAAAGGCGGTCTTGACGGTCAACTCGTTGCCGTGCGCGTAGTCCCGGTTGCTGAACACCTTGAAGTACTTCTGCTCGACAAAGTCGCACAGGGGTTGCATCTCCCCACGCTGGTACAGGGCCTCGGCGGCCCGGCGGGCCAGGTTCAGCTCTTTGCCCTCGGGCAGCAGCATTTCCTGCATTTGTTCCGCATAGAGTTTGCGGATGACCAGGTTGGGGATGGTGAGCCGGAGCTCGCCGAAGGGAGACATGCCGCCCAGGGTCAGGATGCCGAAATAGTACAGCAGGGAGGCCACGAAGTCGGTGTCCTTGGGGGCATGGAGGATGTCTTCCACCCCGAAGCGATCGGCCAGCTCGAAGATAGTAACGGATTCGGTTTCCGTGAGGGCATCGAAGATGAGCTGCCGACCCGCGGGCAGGCGGGAGATGAATTGCATCTTGCCCCGATCCATAGCGAGATTGGTATCCAGAATGCGGTCCGGATAGCGACAATCACGCTGAAATGCCTTCAGGAAATAGAGGGCGAGGGTCGGGTTGTAGACCTGTGCTTCGGTGCGCTGACTGAAGCGGTAGCCATTGTAAAAGGTCCGCATCATGGCAAGCGCCTCGTCCGCCTGGGCCTGGGACAGATCGCATTCCCTGGCGATCCGTGACAGGACCGCCGCGATCTCCGTTTCCCGAAAGCCGCACAGATCGTTGAAGTGGGGCAGCAAGTAGATGTTCTCCGCCACATTGTAGCCGCTGGTGAGATCGCTCATGGCCACCGGCGAGACGCCGGTGATGAAGACCTTGCCCAGGCCCCGTCCACCGGCCGCGGCCTTGATAGTCTTGAACAGGGCCTTCATACAGCCCTCGCCGGACAAGAGGGCCCGATAGCGATCATCCCCCGGCTCGCGATGACCCATCAGCAATTCATTGGCGAAGTTGTCGTACTCGTCGATCAGCAGATACAGGGGATAGGCGGTCCGCTGTACGGCGTTCAGCAGGGATCGGAACGACGACAGGGCATCCTGGGGATCGATCCGGATGGGCTCGGGCAAGGTTGTCTGGTAATAGATGGAGAATGCGCTGATCCGGTCATTCACGTAAGCATAGAGATTCCGCTTGATCTCCTCGCCGTCGCCCAGCGGGCTGACCTCGGAAAAATCCCATTTCAGCACCAGGTACCGGTTGTGCCCGGCAGTGGGGCTCTTGCCGATAGCCAGCCCCTCGAACAGCGACTCGAAGCGCTCCGCCTGGTTGAGATCGTAGTAGTTCTCCAGCATCGACAACAGCAGGCTCTTGCCGAACCGGCGTGGACGCAGGAACAGCAGCTGCTTGCCCGCTTCCTCCAGCAGCGGTATCTGGTCCGTGCGGTCCACGTAGTAATGTTTTTCCGTGATAAGCACATCGAAATCACTGATGGCGTAGGGGAATTTCATGGGGTCGCTCCGCAAGGTTAGGGACCTATATACATAGCTAGCCAAAGCCACGATTCCGTAACCGTTCAGCCCCCACCGCGTCATTCCGGCAGGG
>JAIZWN010000305.1 GCA_020443945.1 Candidatus Thiosymbion ectosymbiont of Robbea hypermnestra
TGGCAGGCTCAGCGCGGCGAGAAGCGGCCAGATGCGGGGCGCGTGAGCGCAGGAATAGCCGGTTCTATTTCAAGCTCGCGCAACGACGCAGATGGCCGCTTCTCGTCGCGCCCGCAGGGAGCCCTCCAAACGCGCCCAGGCGGCGTTACAGCGCTTGGCAATAGTGTGAGCTATTCCCGGCGCACTGTGCCTTGCCTGGGCGCGTTTGGAAAGGCTCTGAGGATGCAAAATAAGGTGACATGGGGTACTAAACGACCCAGCATCATGCTGTCGGTGATGCCGATCAGCCGCTCGCCCATATAACTGAAGCCCAGCGGTAGGGCGACCTTGAGCGTGGCGGAGAATTCCGCTCCGGAGAAGAACCCGGATTTGCGAGCCATGCCGGTCTTTTGTTTCACCTTGTCGAGGGTATCGCGCATATCCTAAAAACCAACCCATTGATTCCCCCTCTCCCCAACCCCTCTCCCGCCAGGGGCGAGGGGCTTTGGCGTGTAGGATGGGTAGAGGCGCGAGCATGGGGAGTGGTTTTTGGCACGGTTTTTTTCGCGCCGAAACCCATTGCCAAGATGGGTTTCGGCGCGGTTAAGATTATCGACATCCCCAAAGCTCATTGGCGCGCCTCTACCCATCCTACCGTGCTTTCATCCTGATCTCTCTTGGTGGCTTGGTGTGATGTGCGACGTGACTCGGGTAGACACCTTATCATTTGGAAATTTACCACTACCCACAGGAGAAAAAAGATGCTGTCAGCACTTCAACCCGAACCTACTCTGTATGAGTTCATCGAGGCCCTGCCCGAGGGCCTGACCGGGGAGCTCCTGGATGGACAACTCCATACACAACCGCAACCTTCCGGGGCGCATATGGTTGTCGGTTCCGTCCTCGGAAGTGAGTTACTCGGTCCGTTCCAAAGAGGTATCAGAGGTCCTGGCGGCTGGTGGATTATCGATGAGCCGGAGGTCCACTTCGTGCGCAACGTCGAGGTGGCGGTGCCGGATCTGGCTGGTTGGCGACGTGAGCGGATGCCCTATCCGCCGGTGAGGGATCACCGCTTCGAAGTCGTTCCTGATTGGATCTGTGAGATCTTCTCTCCATCCACCAGGAGTAGGGACCGCGAGGTCAAGATGCCGCTGTATGCCTACTATAAGGTGCCGTATGTATGGCTGATCGATCCGATTAAGCGCACGCTGGAGGCGTACCGACTCGAGGCCGGCGCCTGGACCGAGGTTGGCCGCTTTGCCGATACCGACCAGGTGGCCATACCGCCGTTCGAGGCGGTGAGCCTTGATCTGAGTGCTCTTTGGCCGCCTCAGCGGCCGGTGATCGTGTGATCTCTGAACGATGCTCTACCCCGTCTATTCCAGGCGGGGTTTTCCTTCCCCAAATCCAACCCTTTTCCTGAAACGTCCTTCCCGGCATCCCGGCCCCTTTGGCGTATGCGCCGGGGTTCCTCCCGGCCTACGACGCTCCGGCCTCCGGCCTTCGCTCATACATCCCTGTATCGGCTTGAACGCAAGCACAAATCGATGGGCACGCGGCGCTGTGGGTGTCCGACGGGCCGCCGGGGTTTGAGAGCCACCGTGGCTTGACCAAAACGCCCGACTATTCTGCCGGGCGCTCGCTTTGCCCATCCTACCCGCTGCCCGCCCCATCCCTGGAGCGGGCAGGCGCTCACCGCATCCTACGCGGAGGCTGTTGTCTGCGCTGCGTCGCCAGTGTCTTTGCGGAGGTCCGCAGGTCTTCCATGTACCGTGCCTCGGCATCGGTTTCCGCCTCCAGGCGCCGCCGGTCGGCGAAGGCCTCATATTGCCCCTGTGCCCATTCGCGGGCTTCGTCATGGCTGACCGTGCCGGGACCGGAAAGCACCGGCAGTTCGGTGTCACGTAGAAACTTATCCAGAAATCCTTCCCAATCGCGCATACGAATATCCCGGCGTCGCTGGGCGCGGAACTCGGCTTGGTCGAGAAACATTACGGTGATGCGGTTGAGGGTGTCGATCTCCCCGACGTCGAGGTAGTTCTTGGCCGTGCCCACATCGCGCTTGAGCACCCGGCCACCCTTCCACGCGGTCAGCCCCATGTTGGATTTTGCCGCGTCGGCACGCCGCCGGACGATCTCCGCCGCCGTTGCCCCCGCGGCGGCGTAGTGCATCTTGTTCTGCATGGTGGCGAAGAAAAGTTGGGTTTCCTGTTCACCGTCCCGGTAGTCGTGAGCGAGCGCGAAGATTTCCCGAATGCGTTGGTAGACGCGGGCTTCGCTGGCCCGGATATCGCGGATGCGGGCCAGCAGCTCGTCGAAATAGTCCACCAATCCGTGGCCGCCTTTGAGCCGCTCATCGTCCAGGGTAAATCCCTTGACCAGATATTCACGCAGCCGCTCGGTGGCCCATTGGCGGAACATCATCCCGCGCGGCGAGCGGACCCGGTAGCCGACGGCGAGGATCATGTCGAGGTTGTAATAATCGAGCAGCCGTCGGACCGTGCGTGGTCCCTCCGAACGAACTGTCAAGTATTGCTTGACGGTTGCCTCCGCAGATAGCTCACCTTCCTCGAAAATGTTTTGTATGTGAAGGCTTATGTTCTGTTTGGTCGTCCCATAGAGTCTGGCCATCAGATTTTGTGTCAGCCAGACGGTCTCGTCCGAAAGCCGCACTTCGATACGAACTTCCCCGGAATCGGATTGATAAATCAGAATCTCGGAATCGTCAGGGGTGAGCCGGTTATCACTCATTTCTATTGCGGTCCTCAAATGTCATTCCGGAACGCGTAATAGCTTCATGCAGCGCATAGGTCAGGGTGAGGTCGCCCCGCCAGGGGCGAGGGGCTTTGGCGTGTAGGATGGGTAGAGGCGCGGACATGAGGAGTGGTTTTTGGCACGGTTTTTCTCGCGCCGAAACCCATTATTTTCACAATCTCAGCGCGTAGGAACGAGAGAATGAGAAGATTTTTTTATGTGTAGCGGTTTATCAAAGCGTCCTCTGCTTCTTGTAAGAATTCTCTCGCCGTGCAAATAACCAATTCACCATATTTTTCCCTTATTTGCTTTGTCATGCAGATGCGACGGCTATTTTCCATACCGCTCTGCTCTTACCGAGGCTACCTCTTTTTGAATATCCTCTTCTGTCAGGTCACCGTGTTGTTCGACACGTCTCCCGATTGTCCGCGCCAGACGCCGGAATTCTTCCATGGATTTTTTGCGATCGATAATCGTGATATCCACTTCCTGATCCGAGTGTCTCCCCGTTTGCTTTGCCCATGCCTCGGGAGGCTGTGAGCCTTTGATGTCATGAATTGTCGTGTGCATCAGGGTGTATTCTCCAGGCGTTATTCGGTGAAGCGCGTAGATTGGGGCAACGAACTCACCCCAATCTACGGGCTCTTGGACGAAAGCACAAATCGATGGGCACGCGGCGCCGTGGGTGTCCGACGGGCCGCCGGGGTTTGAGAGCCACTGTGGCTTGACCGGAACGCCCGACCATTCTGCCGGGCGCTCGCTTTGCCCATCCTACGCGGGCTATCAGGTTGGGGTATGACAGGGTGGTGTCAGATCCGCAGGAGCAGGCGCGCGGGGTCTTCGAGGGTGTCTTTGATGGCGACTAAAAATTGCACGGCGTCGCGGCCGTCGATGATGCGGTGGTCGTAGGAGAGGGCGAGGTTCATCATGGGTCGGATGACGATTTCGCCTTGTTCCGCCACGGGTCGGTCCTGGAGTTTGTGCAGGCCAAGGATGGCGCTTTGGGGCGGGTTGAGGATGGGGGTGGAGAGCAGGGAGCCGAAGACGCCGCCGTTGGTGATGGAGAAGGTGCCGCCGCTCAAGTCTTCGTAGCTCAGGTTGCCGTCCTTGGCCTTGCGGCCGAATTCCAGGATGCCTTGTTCGATGTCGGCCATGGCGAGCCGGTCGCAGTTGCGCAGGATGGGGACGACTAGGCCGCGGGGGGAGCTGACGGCGATGCCGATGTCGTAGTAGCCGTGGTAGATGATGTCGCCGCCGTCCACGGAGGCGTTGAGGATGGGGAAGCGCTGGAGGGCCTCGACCGCGGCCTTGACGAAGAAGGACATGAGCCCCAGGCGCACGCCGTAGGTCTTTTCGAAGGATTCTTTGTAGCGATTGCGCAGCCCGATGACGGCGTTTAAGTTTACCTCGTTGAAGGTGGTGAGGATGGCGGCAGTCTGTTGGGCCTGGATCAGGCGCTCGGCGACCCGCGCCCGCAGCCGGGTCATGGCGACCCGTTGTTCCGGTCGGCCGGCCTCGCCGGTGAGGCGCGGCTGCTCGATGGCGGGGTCGTCGGTAGGGTCGGTAGGGTCGGGCTCTGCGGCGGGTGGTTGGGGTTGGGGCTGCTGGGGCTGAGGCTGGGGCTGGGCTTGTTCCTGGGATTCCAGGAAGGCGGTGACGTCGGTTTTGTGTACGCGCCCGTCCTTGCCGCTGCCGGGGATTTCCGTGGGGTCGAGATTCAGGGCCTTGGTCAGCCGCCGGGCGGCCGGGGCGAGCAGCGGCGCCGCCGGTTCCGTCGATGCGGTTGGCGCCGTCGATGCCGCCGGGATCATCGGGACCGCCGATTCCGTTGGTACCGCCGGTGCCGCTGGCGCCGTCGGTACTGTCGGCGCCGTCGGCATCAGGGTGGGCGCCGGCTCCGCGTCGGTGTCTTCTTCGAGCAGGGCCAGCAGGGCGTCGGCCCGGACGGTCTCTCCCGCCGGGGCCTTGATTTTTCCCAGTACGCCGGCGACGGGGGCGGGGACCTCCAGCACCACCTTGTCCGTCTCCAGGTCGACCAGGTTTTCTTCTCTGCGCACCGGCTCGCCCGGTTGTTTGTACCAGGTCAGCACCGTGGCGTCGGCGACGGATTCAGGGAGGGCGGGAACGCGCACTTCGCTGCTCATAGGGGGATCCTGCGGTTCATGTTCGGGTTGATGCGGCCGGTGAGGGCCTCGTCGATCAGCCGTTCTTGCTGTTCTACGTGGACCGCGCGCAGACCGACGGCGGGGGCGGCCGAGACGGGACGCCCGACATAGAAGAGCTGCCCGGTTTGGGGCAGGAGGCGCGCCAGGCGGTGTTTGATCTGGTCCCAGGCACCTTGGTTCTGGGGCTCTTCCTGACACCAGATGAACTGCTCGGCGGCGGTGTAGGGGGCGATGGCCTCCCGCAGCAGCTTGCCGGGAAAGGGGTAGAGCTGCTCGACGCGCAGGATGGCGAGGTCGTCGAGCCCGCGGCCGCGGCGGGCCTCCAGCAGGTCGTAGTAGACCTTGCCGCTGCACAGGATGACGCGCGCGACTTGGGTGGGGTCGATGGGGTCCGGCTCGCCGATCACCGGCTGGAAGCGGCCTTCCGCCAGCTCGTCCAGACTGGAGGTGGCCAGGCGGTGGCGCAGCAGGCTCTTGGGCGTCATGACGATGAGCGGCTTGTAGTAAGCGCGCAGCATCTGGCGACGCAGGAGGTGGAAGATCTGGGCCGGGCTGGTGGGGACGCAGACCTGGATGTTGCGCTCGGCGCACAGCTGCAAGAAGCGCTCCAGGCGGGCGGAGGAGTGCTCGGCCCCTTGCCCTTCCATGCCGTGGGGCAGCAGCATGACCAGGGAGCAGCAGAGGTTCCACTTGGTGCCGGCGGAGGTGATGAACTGGTCGATGACGACTTGGGCGACGTTGGCGAAGTCGCCGAACTGGGCCTCCCACAGGGTCAGGGTGCCGGGCTCGGCGGTGGCGTAGCCGTACTCGTAGCCGAGCACCGCTTCTTCCGACAGGATGGAGTCGATGGCCACGAAGTCCCCCGGGTGCTCGCCCAGGTGTTGGAGCGGGGCGTAGCTGTCGCCGGTCGCCTGGTCGTGGATGACCGCGTGGCGGTGGAAGAAGGTGCCGCGACTGCAATCCTGCCCGGAGAGGCGCACCGAGAAACCGGCGTCGATCAGGGTGGCGTAGGCCAGGTTTTCGGCAAAGCCCCAGTCCGCCATCTGGTCTCCGTGGGCCATTTTGCGGCGCTCGTTCCAGAGCTTGGAGACCCGGGGGTGCAGCTCGAACCGGGGGGGGGCCGCGAGCAGGCCCTCCGCCAGCGCCTGGAGCCTGTCGCGCGCGACGCCGGTGTCCGTGGGGTGGTCCCAGGCGACGCTCTGGCAGACCTTCCAGTCTATTTTGTAGGTGTTGTCGAGTCCGCACATGACCGGCCGGGCGACCACCACGCCCTGCTCGATGGAGCTGCGGTAGTCCTCGATCATGGCCGCCGCCGCCTCCCGGGAGAGGAGGCCCTCATCCGCCAGGCGCTCCGCGTACAGGGCCCGGCAGGTGGGGCGGGCGCGGATCTTCTGGTACATCATGGGCTGGGTAACCGCCGGCTCGTCCGCCTCGTTATGGCCCAGGCGGCGGTAGCCGATCAAATCGATAATCACATCCTTGTGAAACTCGTTGCGGTAATCCAGGGCCAGGCGGGTGACGAAGAGGACCGCCTCCGGGTCGTCGCCGTTGACGTGGAAGACCGGGGCCTGAACCATCTTGGCCACGTCGGTGCAGTGGAGGGTCGAGCGGGTGTCCAGCGGGTTGCTGGTGGTGAAGCCGATCTGGTTGTTGACCACCACATGCAGGGTGCCGCCGGTGGAGAAGCCGCGGGTCTGGGACAGATTGAGGGTCTCCATGATGACCCCCTGGCCGGCAAAGGCCGCATCGCCATGGATCAGCAGGGGCAGAACCTGATCGCCCTCATCGTCCTGGCGGCGGTGCTGGCGGGCGCGCACCGAGCCCTCGATCACCGGGTCGATGATCTCCAGGTGCGAGGGGTTGAAGCCCAGGGCCAGATGCACGACCCCGCCGGGGGTATCGATGTCGGTGGAGAAGCCCAGGTGGTATTTCACATCCCCGGCGAGCTCCCGCCAGGCGGGCAGGGGGCGTCCCTCGAACTCGTCGAAGATATCCTGGGGCGGCTTGCCCAGAATATTGGTGAGCACATTGAGCCGGCCGCGATGGGCCATGCCGATCACTATCTCCTTGATCCCCTTGCGGCCGGCGCGTTGGATCAGATCGTCCAGCAAGGGGATCAGGGCCTCGCTCCCCTCCAGGGAGAAGCGCTTCTGGCCCACGTAACGGGCATGCAGATACTTCTCGATGCCCTCGGCGGCGGTGAGCATGGTCAATAGCCACCGCCGGTCGGCGGCCTCGAGCACGGGCCGCGCCCGATAACCCTCGATGCGCTTCTGGATCCAGCGCTTCTCCCGGGTGTCGGTAATGTGCATGTACTCCGCACCCAGGGTTCCGCAGTAAGCCTCCCGCACCAGGGCGACGATATCGCGCAGCCGCATGCGATCCGGGGCATACAGAGAGCCGGTGTGGAAGACCTGATCCAGATCGGACGCCTCCAGCTGGTAATACGCCGGCCCCAGCTCCGGGATCCGCGGGGACTCGCGCAGCCGCAAGGGATCCAGATCGGCGATCTGGTGACCGCGGAAACGGTAGCTGTTGATCAGCCGCAGGACCGCCGCCTGCTTTTCCGCGGCCGCCGGCTCCAGGCGCTCCGTGGAGCGGGCCAGGGCCCGGCCGCGGCTCTCCTGGGCCAGCTGCAGAAAATTCCGGCGCACCGGGCCGTGGGGAACCTCGTTGGCCGCCTCCCGGCGGATGGCGTCGAAGCGCGTCCGCCAGGCAAGATCCACGCTTTCCGGGTCCTGCAGATAGCGTTCGTAGAGATCCTCCAGAAAGGCGGCATTGCCACCGTACAGAGCGGTGGAGGCGTGGAACAGCTCGATCAGGGCACTCATGGCGGCCGATTCGGTTAAGAGGCTAGGGGGCGTTCTCAATTCTCACACAAAGACACCAAGCCACAAAGGGATCGTGGGTTATGGGTAAGGCGCCTGTTG
>JAIZWN010000306.1 GCA_020443945.1 Candidatus Thiosymbion ectosymbiont of Robbea hypermnestra
GATCCCTTTGTGGCTTGGTGTCTTTGTGTGAGAATTGAAAATGTCCCCTAAGACACCACCCAATTGAGAACGCCCCCCGGCTATCGACTACGAGTAGGGTGTGAGGACCGGCGATAGCGAGCGAAATGTGGTTTGGGGTATGAGGATGGTCCCATATCCGCCGTCCAGGGGTAGGGGGGGTGTTCGTTCGGCCCTGGGATTTCTGCTTGCCCTTTTGGTTTTTTCCCTGGCCCAGGCGGTAGCGGCGCTCGATCTCGAGGTGCGGGTTCGGGGGCTGAAGGGCAAGTATGAGCAGAATGTGCTGGCGCTGCTCGGGATTTACCGGGAACGCAAGGACAAGGAGCTTTCGGCGCCTAGGCTCGAGGCCCTGCACCGGCGCGCCCCCGAGCAGATCCGCGCGGCCTTGGCGCCCTTCGGTCTTTACCGGGTGCGGGTGGAGGATACCCTGACCAGGCCGGCGTCCGAGAAGGGGACCTGGGTGGCCGAGTACCGGGTGGCTCCGGGGAAGCCGGTCAAGGTGGGAAGGGTCGATTACCGGGTTACGGGACCGGGCGCTACCGATCTGGCCTTTTCCGGCCCTTTTCCCATGATGCGGGGGGAGGTGCTGCTCCATTCGAGATATGAGCAGGCCAAGGAGAGGCTCCGCTCGCTTGCCGTCCGGCACGGCTATCTGGATTACGCGCTGGCCCGCAATCGGGTATTGATCGATCTGGATGCCTACCAGGCCATCATCGAGTTTCATCTCGAGACCGGCCCCCGTTACTATCTGGGGGCCGTGCGCTTTACTCAGGATCTGCTCGCCAACCGTTATCTGAAGCGATTCGTCGGCTTCGAGGTCGGGGAGCCCTATGATCCGGAGAGGCTGCTGGCCCTGCAGGGCAGGCTGATCGGGATGGAGTACTACAAGCAGGTGGAGATCAAGCCGCACAAGGATAAAGCGGGGAGGGACCGGGTCGTCCCCATCGAGGTGATCGCCACCCCCAACAAGGCCAACAAGTACCGCATCGGTCTTGGTTACGCCACCGATGTGGGTCCCCGTCTGACCCTGGAGTGGCGCCGTCGTTATCTGACCCGCCGGGGGCACAGGTTCGATCTGGAGAGCAGTATTTCGCAACCCTTTCAGGTGTTGAAGGGGGATTATCGGATTCCTACCGGCAACCCCTTGCGCGACTATATTACGATTCGTCCCGACCTGCGTTTTTACGATGTCGCAAGCCGCAGGGGAAATACCCAGAGGATTCAATTCGCCCATTCGGTGGTGACCCCGAGTGGTTGGCGGCGTACCCTGGGGATCGACTACCAGAGGGAGCAGTACGAGATTTCCGCGGACGATTCGGAGCTGGTCAACGAGCTGGTGCCCAATATCACCTTTTCCAAGACGGTTACCGATAATCCCGTTTACACCACCAACGGTTATCGGATCAAGTATGCCCTGCTCGGCACGACCAAGGGGCTGATTTCTCCCGCCTCTTATCTGAGCGGGAGTATCCGCTTCAAGTGGATCCGGGGCCTGTTCGAGGATTACCGGCTCATCGCCCGTTCGGACCTGGGGGCCAGCTGGTCGAGTAGTATCTTCGATCTGCCCGCCAGCCGTCGCTATTTTGCCGGCGGCGATAACAGTATCCGCGGCTGGGGGCTGGATGATCTGGGCCCTGAGGATCCGAACAGCCATGAAACCGTCGGCGGGCGTTATCTGGCGGTGGGGAGCCTGGAGCTGGAGCGTCGTATCCGGGGGAACTGGAGCGGGGCGGTCTTTACGGATTTCGGCAATGCCTTCGATCCGGACTTCACCCGCCAGGTCGAGGTCGGCGCCGGCCTCGGGGTCCGTTGGCGCTCGCCCATCGGGCAGATCCGTCTGGATGCCGCCTTTGCGCTGACCGAGGATGGCAATCCGGTCCGCCTGCATCTCGTCATAGGTCCGGACCTGTGAGCGAGACGACCCACGACGCCGATGCCGCCCCGCCCCCCGAGCCGCCGGAGGCACGGCCCCCCGTCGCGGCGCGGGCGGGTCGCCGGTCCCGACGCCGGTTCTGGTGGTGGTTCCCACTTATCCTGCCGTTTCAGGTGGCCTTGGTTCTCCTGCTGGCGATCCTCTGGATACTGGGCACCCAGAGCGGGTTGCGTTTCGCCCTCTCCCTGGCGGATGACCTGGCGCCGGGTCTAGTCCAGGTCGAGCGGGTCGAGGGCCGCCTCCTGGGGACTTTGCATCTCGAGGGCCTGCGCGTCCGCCCCCCCGGCGTGGAACTGGATTTCAGTAACCTGGCTCTACGCTGGCATCCCCTGGCGGCCCTGTCCGGGACCCTGCGGGTCACCGAGCTCAGCGCGCGCGCGCTGGATATCGCCATCGTTCCTTCCGGGAACGCGGAAGACGAAGAAGAGGCCTCCGGTCCCGTCGAGCTGCCGGAAATTCCCCTGCCCCCGGGCCTCGAGCTGGAATTGGAACAGGCGCGGGTCGGGCAGCTCAGTGTCGGCGCCCTGCACGAGGATTCCCGTTTTCGGATCGACCGGATCACCCTGACCGGGGGCTGGGTGGACACCCAGGTTACCGTGCGGAAGCTGGCCCTCACCCTCCCGGAGCCGCAGCTGACCGCCGCCGCCCAAGGCAAGATGGAATTGACCGGCAAGTACCCGCTGACCCTGGGGCTGACCTGGAATCTCTCCCAGGCGCCGGCACTGAAGCTGGCCGGCGCGGCGACCATCGAGGGTGACCTCGAAACCCTGCGGGTGGACCAGGACCTGACGGGAGCGGCGCGGGCCGGGCTCCAGGCCCTGGTCCAGGGTGTCCTGGAGCGCCCCCGCTGGGAGGGCGAGCTGCGCATCCGGGAGGTAGACCTGCCCGCGCTTCACCCGGACCTGCCGGCGCTGGACCTGCACGGCTCCCTGACCACCCGCGGCGATCTCGACGCCGCCTGGCTGCGGGGGAACCTGGTCGGCGCGGCCCCGGACCTGCTCGGCCCCGAGCGGCTCCAGGCCAGGCTGGACCTCGACTGGCAAGGCGAGAGGCTCGAGATCGCGGCCCTCGAGCTGACCGGGGATAGGTCCGGCGCCCTCCTCGCCGCCACGGGAAAGCTGGACCTCTCACACCCCGTGGGCAAGGTCGATCTGGACGCCGCCTGGAAGCAGCTGCGCTGGCCCCTCGCCGGGGACCCCATCGCCGAGGCCAGACAAGGCGCGCTCCAGGTCCGGGGAACCCTGGACGCATTCGCCTATCGGCTCTCCTCCGAGCTCCGGGGCCCGACTCTCCCCGCGGCGCGGCTGAAGCTGGAGGGAGAGGGCAATCGGGAATCCACGCGCATCGAGGCCCTGCGCCTGGAGACCCTGGGCGGCTCCCTGCAGGCCCAAGCGGATGTGGCCTGGACCCCGGCCGTGACCTGGGACGCGGAGCTCAGGATCGCGGATATCGACCCAGGCCGACAATGGCCCGAGTGGGCCGGCAATCTGGACGGGCGCATCCTGACCAAAGGTGGATTGGAAGACGGGGGCCCCAAATTCGACGCCCAGCTCGAATCCCTGGCGGGCAAGCTGCGGGGCTATCCGGTGGCCGCCCAGGGCGGGCTGGGGATGCAGGGGACCAAGCTGCAAATCGACAAGTTGCGCGTCGCCTCGGGGCCCAGCAGGCTGGAGATCGATGGCTCGGTCGACCGCTCGGTCGACGACTCGAACGACGGCCCGACTGACGGCTCGATTGGCGAACCGCTGGACCTGACGTTGCGCCTCGAATCCCCGGACCTGGGGACCCTGCTCCCCGACGCCCAGGGCCGGCTACAGGCCAACGGCGCCCTCGCCGGCACCCTCGCCGCCCCGAAAGTCGAGCTTGCACTGACCGCCGGCGGGATCGCCCTGGCGGAACAGAGTCTCCAGAGCCTGCAAGGCGCCGTCCGGGTCCATCTCGTACCGGACGGTCCGATAGCGATCGACCTCACCGGGCAAGACCTGGCGGTGGGCGGGATGCAATTCGACAGCCTGCGCCTGCAGGGCAACGGGCAGACGAATGGCCACCGGCTATCCGTGGAGGCAACCGGCGCGCCCCTGGCGCTGGACCTGCGGGTCACGGGTAGCCTGAAAGAGAATTACGCCTACACGGGCCGCCTGGAGACACTGAATCTGGACAGCCACGCATTCGGTCGCTGGCGGTTACAGCAGACCGCCCCGGTCGAGCTGGCCGGGGCGCGGATCAATGCCGGCCCCCTCTGCATCCGCGAGGAAAAGGGCGGCTCGGGAGGCTGCGTGCGTTTCGAGCAGCCGGAGGCCGGGAACTGGCAGGCGGCGCTCGACCTGGATCGCCTGGATTTCGAGCTGTTCGAGGATTTCATCCCGCAAGACCTGATCCTGACGGGCGAGGCCAAGGCCAGGGCCGACTTCAGGGCGGCGGGCGGAGCCCTTGTCGGCAAGGCCGACGTACAGGTCCCCGAGGGCCTGCTGAACATCCTAAGTGGCGGGGACAAGGCATATTCGGGGCAGCTGCGCTTCACCGCCGCGAATCTCGCCGTCACCGCGGACGGCAAGGACCTGCGGGCCCGACTCGCGGTCCCCCTGGCGGACCTGGGCCGGCTGTCCGCCGAGGCCACCCTGCCCGGTTGGAGCCTGAATGATCCGGCGCGTCCGGACCAACCCCTGCGGGGAAACATACAGGCGCGGATCGAGAACCTGAGCCTCCTCTCCCGCCTGGTCCCGGACATCACCAAGCCCACCGGCAATCTCAAAGCGGACTTCAGGCTCGGGGGCACCCTCGCCCAGCCGGGGCTCCGAGGTGCCGCCCGGCTGGTCGGCGGCGGCCTCCAGGTCCCCCTCATCGGGCTTACAATCGAAGACCTCAACTTCACCGCCGAGGCCAAGGGACTCGACCGCATCGAATACCGCGGCGGCCTCAAGGCCGGCGCCGGTAACCTGAACATCGACGGCCGCACGCTGATGGACGCTACGGGCATGAACACCCGTATCACCGCCAAGGGCGATCGGCTCACCCTGGCGGACTCCAAGGAATACTTCATCCGGGCCGCGCCCGACATCCAGGTCGAGATCGGGCCGGCGGGCGCCAAAATAACCGGCAAGCTCCGGGTGCCCAGGGCGCGCATCCGTCCCCGCCGGATCCCCGCGGGTACCGTCTCCCCCTCGCCGGACATCGCCATCGCCGCCAAGGGACGGAAGCAGAAAACCTCCCCTTACGGCACCAGCATCGACCTGCGTCTGGCGCTGGGCAACAAGGTAACCCTCGACGCCTTCGGCCTGGAAGGCACCCTGCGGGGCGCGCTGGCCCTGCGCCAGGCGCCGGGCAAAGAGCTGCTGGGGGACGGCAAGCTCGAAATCGTCGAGGGCACCTACCGCCTCTCCTTCGGCGGGGGCCTGAGCGCGGTGCTCGGAGAACCCCTGACCATCGAGCAAGGCTTCCTGAGCTACGCCAAATCGCCCATCACCAACCCCTTCCTGATCCTCACGGCCCAGCGCGAGGGCGGCGACATCACGGCCGGCCTGCGGGTCTTCGGCACCCTCAAAAATCCCAAGCTGACCTTCTTCTCCGCTACCGACCCCGGCATGTCCCAAGCGGACATCACCAAATACCTCCTGACCGGCATTCCGCCCAAAGGCAACGAGCAAGACCAGGCCATCTCCCTGGGCACCTATATCGCCCCCAAGCTATTCGTGGAATACGACTACAGCCTGGGCGACGAGTCCGATAAGATCAAACTGCGCTACGACCTCAGCAACCGCATCGAGCTACAGACCGAAACCGGCGAGGCCCAAGGCGGCGACATCTTCTTCACCTTCGAACGCTAACCCTTGAACCGGCAACTTCTGCATCCCCGTCACTGGCCGAGCTGGCTCCCGGTGGGCATCCTCTACCTGTTGGGGCCCCTGCCCTTCCCCCTGCTCTGGGCCCTGGGCATGGCAATCGGGCACCTGGGCTATTTCCTCGCGGGCAGCCGCCGGCGCGTGGCCCTACGCAACCTCGGGATCTGCTTTCCGGACCTGCCGGAAAGCGCGCGCCGACGCTTGGCCGCCCGACACTTCGGCTACCTGGGGGTCGCCGTCTGCACCCAAGGGCTGGCGTGGGTGAGCTCGCGGCAAAGACTGGGACGAATCGTCAGATTCCGGGGTCGGGAACACCTCGAGGATTCGCTGCGAAACGGGCGCAACCTCATTCTCCTGGTGCCCCACTTCATCGGGCTGGAACTCGGCGGTATCGCCTACAGCGCCCTGATCCACCCGAGCCTGTACATGTACCAGAAGATCCGCGACCCCGTCATCGACGACCGGATGCGCCGCAGCCGTTCGCGTTTCGGCGCGATCCCGGTGGAGCGTAGCGACGACCTGCGACGGCTGCTGCGGGAGATCCGCCGGGGAAATCCCCTGTTCTACCTGCCCGACCAGGACCCCGGCCGCCGCGGCATCTTCGCACCCTTTTGCGGCCTGCCTACGGCGACGGTACCCACCCTGAGCCGGCTCGCGCGCCTCGGTACGGCCCGGGTAATCCCGCTCTATACCCGCTACCTGCCCTGGGGTCGCGGCCTGGAGCTGATCTTCGAGCCCCCGCTGGAACCCTTTCCCACGGACGATCCGAAGGCCGACACGGCCCGGATGAACCGGACCATCGAGACCCGAATCCGCGCCATGCCGGAGCAGTATTTCTGGGTCCACCGCCGATTCAAGACCCGCCCGCCGGGAGAACCGCCAATCTACGAACCGAAACGGCATCGGTGACACGGGCCGCCGCATTTATTCCCGCCGCGACGAACCTCATCTTTCCCGTCGCCCGCACCCGCTCGCCGAGTTATGCCTTGCCATCCAAGACCGTTCCCGCTAGATTGGCCCGAATCGACAACCTTCCGGGCAAAACACCATGACCCAAGCAGACATCCAACAAGCCGTCGAGTCGATCTGGGCCCTGTTTCGGGAGACCGACCGGCGCCTCGATCAGCAGTTCAAGGAAACCGATCGGCGGATCAAAGAGACCGACCAGCAGATCAAGGAAGTCAGCCAGCAATTCAAGGAGACCGATCGGCGTCTCGATCAGCAGTTCAAGGAAACCGACCGGCGGTTCAAAGAGACCGACCGGCAGTTCAAGGAAATCAGCCAGCAATTCAAGGAAACCAGAGAGCAGTTCAAGGAAACCGACCGGCGTCTCGACCGTTATTTCGAAGAAACCCGGCGGGAGATCGCCGCCCTCTCCGCCCAGACGCGCGCGGCCGAGAGACTGTTTACCGGCCAGTGGGGCCGCTTGATAGAGGCCCTGGTACGACCGGGGGTCATGCGTTTATTCCAGGACTGGGG
>JAIZWN010000307.1 GCA_020443945.1 Candidatus Thiosymbion ectosymbiont of Robbea hypermnestra
TCTCGGGGCCACACGGCCCTCCCACTCGGAACACCGTCGCCATTCCGGGCGGGCCCCCGGAATCCAGCCGTCCAGGGACGGCAAACCGGCAGCATCGCACAAGCGCCGAGTCTTTTCTCGGTGTAACAGGAAATGAGCGCCGGCGCCTGAAGTGAGGAAAATGGGGTCAAGGAAAATGGGTCAGGTCTTGATGTGTGCCTTCAAGAGTCACGGATCAAGACCTGACCCCATTTCCCCCGCGGACCTGCCGCCATCCCGGTCCGGTGGTAAACCTTGCGGTAGGGGTGGAGTTGACAGCCGGGGAGAACCCGTTATTCTGCACCATTGCCAAATTTGCTACTAGTGCACCATTTCACCTTAATTTGCAGGTAGCCCCCGTAGGCTGGGCCGTGAGCGAAGCGAACCGCATCACCTGCGTGTCGGGGTAGGGGGTGAATCTTGTGTGATGTTCAACGTTTTTTCTTACACGAAGACACAAAGACACGAAGAATTTTGCCAGGCCGTCGCCAATCATCCGCGCGAGTTTCATCGCAGGCAGAGAAACTACGGTCGTTTCCCTTTCATCCTGGTCTCTCTTTGTGGCTTGGTGTCTTGGTGTGATGCTCGACGTGACTCAGGGAGACACCTGACTCACTTGAAAATTTACCACTACCGTACCAGGTCACTGTGAAGCCGAAGTTTATCCGCCCATGAGTATTCAAGAAATCCGCCACGACTGGTCGCTGGACGAGATCGCCGCGCTCCTGGATCAGCCCTTCAATGATCTGTTGTTTCGCGCCCAGTCGGCGCATCGGGCCTATTTCGAGCCTAACCGGATTCAGGTGAGCACCCTGCTGAGCATCAAGACCGGGGCCTGCCCGGAGGATTGCGGTTATTGCTCCCAGAGTGCGCAACACGCTACGGAGCTGGAGCCGGAGCGTCTGCTGCCGGTATCGGAGGTGCTGGCGGCCGCCCAAGCGGCCCGGGATAAGGGGGCGACCCGCTTCTGCATGGGCGCGGCCTGGCGTAATCCCACCGACCGGAATCTGGAGCGGGTCCTGGAGATGATCGAGGGGGTGAGCGGTCTGGGCCTGGAGACCTGCGTGACCCTGGGTATGTTGACCGAGTCCCAGACCCGGCGGTTGGCGGATGCCGGGCTGGATTATTACAACCATAATCTGGATACCTCGCCGGAGTTTTACGGCCAGGTCATCACGACCCGTACCTACCGGGATCGGCTCCGGACCCTGGATCATGTCCAGCGGGCGGGTATCCGGGTGTGCAGCGGCGGTATTCTGGGGATGGGGGAGTCGCGGCGGGATCGGGCATCCATGCTGCGCCAGCTCGCCAATCTGCCCAAACACCCGGAGTCGGTGCCCATCAATCTGCTGGTGCAGGTGGAGGGGACCCCGCTGTTCGGCGCCGAGGGGCTGGATCCCTTCGAGTTTGTGCGCACCATCGCGGTGGCCCGGATTCTGATGCCCAGGTCCTATGTTCGGCTTTCGGCGGGCCGCTCGGAGATGAGCGACGAGCTCCAGGCCCTGTGCTTTTTGGCCGGCGCCAATTCCATGTTTTATGGCGAGCGTCTGTTGACCACGCCGAATGCCGAGGCGGCGAGTGACGAGCGGTTGTTCGAGCGCCTGGGCCTGGCGTTCGAGACGGTCGACGCCACGGAACGCACCGAGCCTGGACCCTGCTCGCGGCAAGCGGTTTGAGCCCGGCCCGAGCGGATCTGGCCGCGGAGCTGGAGCGCCTGCGGGCGGCCCGGCTCTATCGCGCGCCGCGGCTGCTGGAGGGTCCCCAGGGGCCACGGCCCCGGATCGACGGGCGGGAGCTGCTCGCCTTCTGCAGTAACGACTATCTGGGCCTGGCCAACCATCCGCGGGTAATCGCCGCCTTCCAGCGGGGCGCGGAGACCTATGGCGTGGGCAGTGGGGCATCCCACCTGATCACGGGCCACAGCGCCGCCCACCGGGCCCTGGAGGAGGCGCTGGCGGAGTTCACCGGGCGGCCGCGGGCGTTGCTTTTTGCCACCGGCTATCTGGCGAACCTGGGGGTGATCTCGGCCCTGGCGGGGCGCGGGGATTGGATCTGCGAGGATCGCCTGAACCACGCCTCTCTGCTGGACGGCGCCCTGCTCAGCCGGGCCCGATTGCGGCGCTACGCCCACGGGGACCCGCGGGCCCTGGCCCGGCGGCTGGCGGAGGGCGGCGTCCGGCTCGTGGCTACCGACGGGGTCTTCAGCATGGATGGGGACCTGGCGCCCCTGCCGGAGCTGGCCGCGCTGGCCCGGAACGCGGATGCCTGGTTGTTGGTGGACGACGCTCACGGCCTGGGGGTGCTGGGCGCGGAGGGGCGCGGCAGTCTGGCCCATTGCGGGCTGGGACCGGAGGAGGTGCCTATTCTGGTGGGCACCCTGGGCAAGGCCCTGGGCACCGCGGGGGCCTTCGTCGCGGGGAGCGAAGAGCTGATCGAGACCCTGATCCAGCGCGCCCGCGGCTATATCTTTACCACGGCGCCACCACCGGCGCTTGCCGTCGCGACCCGCGAGAGCCTGGGCATCGCCCGACGCGAATCCTGGCGGCGGGAGCGGTTGCGGGCGCTGATCCGGCGCTTCCGGGCGGGCGCCGCGGAGCTGGGTCTGCCGCTTATGGACTCGGCGACGCCGATCCAACCCCTGATTGCCGGTACGGTGGAGCAGGCCCTGGCCTGGAGTCGGGACCTGGAGGCCCAGGGCATCCTGGTCAGCGCGATCCGACCGCCGACGGTGCCGGAGGGCGCGTCCCGGTTGCGCATCACCTTCTCCGCCGCCCATGGGGAGCAGGACGTGGACCGGCTGCTGGAGGCCCTGGGGCGGCTGCGGCCCGGCGTCACCAAAACGACCGGGCCATAACTCCGATGGGGAGTGTCGGAATCCGCCGGTGCCGGGGATGTATCGGGCCACTGATCGATGCTGGGGCGTCGAGATTTGCTCCGCGCTGGAGCGTGGGAGCCAGATGATAGGGGCAAGGCACCAGCATTGCCCGCCTTAATGCCGGTTTACCCGATGATATCGATGCTGTTTACCAGACAGATCGTGGAATGAAGAATCATCGATTTCAATTATCCGAACGTAAGGGGTATTCGGATGAAAATGAAGCTCCATCGAAAATTTGCCGGCTGACCTATTTTCGTTCATTCGGTTACGAACTCGCGGGGCTCTATGTCATAAGCTGCGCTAAAAAAACCGGCCACATCGTGGAGCTGGATTGCGTAATGGTGGCCAAACCCGATTCCTGGGAAGACAGCATGTAAGACTCAGAGGCTGTCTAAAAACTCAAGCCATGCTGCACGGTCCAGGTTAGCCGTGGTCCTACCAGGCTGGCTACGGCCAAAAGCCTCTCGCCCCTGGCGGGAGAGGGGTTGGGGAGAGGGGGAATCAATGGCTTCACTTCGATACGGTTAAGGACTCCATACC
>JAIZWN010000308.1 GCA_020443945.1 Candidatus Thiosymbion ectosymbiont of Robbea hypermnestra
GGACGGCGCCAGGGAGTGGACGCGAACCGCACCGAGAAATGATGCGGTTCGCTTCGCTCACCGGCATTCTCCTGGCCTGGATGAAAACGCGAAGGTCACAGGTATGCTTCGGCTTGCCATCCCTGGCACCGGCAGGTTCCGGCAATCCCTGCCGGAATGACGGGGTAGGGGTCGGCAGACTTCATCACTTAAAATTTAGCCACTACCCACAATTACAACACCATCCGCGGTTCAAGCCCCCGTCGGTACCCCGAGCAGCTCCCGCGCCGTCACGGCATCCCGGCCGATCTGCGCCTTAAGCTCCGCGAAGGACCCGAACTTCCTCTCGTCCCGCAGCTTGCGTCGGAACTCGACCTCGAGGTGCCGTCCGTACAGGTCGCCGGCAAAGTCGAACAGGTGAACCTCGAGCAGGGACCGGGCGCTGCCCTCCACCGTGGGTCGGGTGCCCAGGTTGGCGACCCCCGGCCAGGGGTGGTCCGCAATCCCCCCGGCCAGCACCGCGTAGACGCCGCAGAGGGGACTCACCCGCCGCCGCAGGTTCAGGTTCGCCGTCGGAAAACCCATGTCCCGCCCGCGCTGGTTACCGTGCGCCACCCGCCCGCAGATCCGGTAGGTCCGGCCCAGCAGCCGCCGGGCAACCTCGAATTCCCCCCGCGCCAGCGCCTCGCGGATGCGGGTGCTGCTCACCCGCTGGTCGCCGTGGGTGATGGTGTGGAGATTCTCGACCGCGAAGCCATGTTCCCGGCCCATCGCCCGCAGCAGCCGGAAATCCCCCTCCCGGCCATGACCGAAACGGAAATCGTCGCCCACCAACAGATGCCTGGCGCCCAGTCCGTCCACGAGCAATCTCCGCACGAACTCCCGCGCCCCCATCCGCGCCAACCTGGGGCCGAATTCGAGCAACATGACCTGCTCGACGCCGCAGTCCGCGAGGGCAGCGAGCTTCTCGCGCAGCCGGGTGAGCCGCGCCGGCGCCGCGTCCGGCGCGAAGTACTCCATGGCTTGGGGCTCGAAGGTAATCACCGTGGCCGGCAGGCAAAGCGCCCGCCCCTCCGCCAACAGGCGCCCGAACACCGCCTTGTGGCCCAGATGCACCCCGTCGAAATTACCGATGGTAGCCACGGAGCCGCGATGCAGGGATGTCAGGTTGTGCAGTCCGCGAATGACCTTCATGATCCTGGAAACCACAAATCTAAGACACCACCCTGAAAAGTAGGGATACAACTCTATCAGCCGGCGGCCAGTATGTGCTCGATATACTTGGGGACGTCCGTCATTTCCAGCCTCAGAGCCGTGCCGCCGGTGATCAGGCGCCGATCGGTGTCGCGGAAACCCAGGTCGCAACGGATACGGCCGCGGGTAGCGAGCGGAACCGGAATCATGTCCCGATAGGTAAAGATGTTGTCGTCGATGTCGCCACCGTCGCAGATCAGGGGTCCCTCCGGGGGATCGCCGGACTCGATCCGCGCGCCTTCCAGGATCAGAGTACCGCTCTGCCACCAGCGGGTACGCTCCCGCGAGCCCGTCATGGTCTTGACGATGTAGGCGCGGGAGAAGTGAATACACAAACGCCCGTCCCGGCAGGCGACGGCAGCGATCTCGGACCCGGGAAGCTCGATACTACTGCTATCCATCGCGGTTCCTGATCTCGTTCACTATGAATCTCTCCACAAGGCGGAAGGTGTTGCACAGGGCGGTGGTGTTGTAATTTTGTTGTCCCTGGGTATATACGCCGAATCCCGGAAACAACAAAGTTAGAAGACTACCCACGGGGCGACATCTTCCGCGGTCTGGCGTCCGGTTTCACCTTAGTTTACACCCTCTTAAGCCCCCAAACGCGCCAAGGAGCAGTCCATGCAGGGCGGGTCAGGCGCGTGCGCCAGGCGCCGCGCTTGCCGCGGCGGCACACACGCCGTCACCCGCCGGATGGCAACGGGTAGCCGCCCCCAGATGGGGTTGTCTTGCGGGTAACTCGCGTAGGATGCGGGGCAAGTGAAACGAACCGCATCAGTGAACCGATACGCAGTCGATGCGGTTCGC
>JAIZWN010000309.1 GCA_020443945.1 Candidatus Thiosymbion ectosymbiont of Robbea hypermnestra
GGACGGCGCCAGGGAGTGGACGCGAACCGCACCGAGAAATGATGCGGTTCGCTTCGCTCACCGGCATTCTCCTGGCCCGGATAACGCGAAGGGTACAGGTACGCTTCAGCTTGCCATCCCTGGCGCCGGCAGGTTCCGGCAATCCCTGCCGGAATGACGGCCAACGGGCGCCTTACCCCCATGACCCACGATCCCTTTGTGGCTTGGTGGCTTTGTGTGAGAACAAACGTCGAACATCACACAGGATTCACCCACTACCTCCGAACAAACCGGCACTTAAGGCTGGAGACGAAGTCCATTGATTGCTTTAAGGCAAACCCGACGCTATCACATCGGCTGCTTGTTGCTGCTTGCGCTGGCGATTTCCGCGGCCCGCGCCGACCCGGCCGAGAGACATGACGCCCCGCCGACCTTCGAGCGGCTGCTGGCGGAATCCGGCATGGCGCTCCTAGTCTCGGACGGCTTCGTACCGGTCGCGGTGCGCCCGAACGCGCGCTTCCTTTATGACCGTGCCTACGCGAGCCCGGACGGGACCCTGGAGATCCGCTACGCGGTCCGGCCCCTGGGGCGCATCCGTATCGATTACGAGGATCCCCACAGCGCCGCGCCGGACCCCAATCATATGTTCCCCCTGATGTTCCAATCGATGGTCGCCTCGCTCTCCGCCGGGCGTCACAGCCCCACCCGGGAGTATCCGCCGAAGCAGGCGCGGGAGAAATTCAATGCCGACTGGGCCGCGGCGGCGGTGTTCGACACGGACGCCGGGTTTGCGCCGAACCACCGACAGGCGTTGGTCGTCGCCATGCACAAGGATGCCCTCGCCGATGCCTATGCGATCTTCCTCTTCGACGAGTATGGGCCGGTGAGGCAACGGGTCGACGCCAACCTGGGCTCGTTGCGCTTCGCCCCCTGAGTCCGCCCGCCGTACCTCGCCGGCTCGGTCGGCGGGGCATCTTCCATCGGTGGTCAGGAGAAGAGCTGTCGCCACCAGCGCCGGCGACCCGCCGGCGCCTGGGCTGCCGGCAGATCCACCGGGGGCAGGCGGCTCATGATCCAGCCGGGCAGCGGCGGGTTGTCACTGTAGCCGCAGGAGACCCCGAGGTTGTTGGGATCATAGATCTTGACGAAGCTGGGCGCCTGCAGATTGTCGGCATAGACGATTCCGCAGTAATCCTCCTGATGCTCCCGGCGCAGCAACCCGTCCATCTCGGTCAGAAAGGTCTCGACGCGCGCGGCGTCGGCGGGTTCGGCGGGCGGCGCTTCCCCCACCGCGTAGAGGTACCAGCCGTCCCCGGAACGCGCGCGCACCCGTTCCCAGAGATCCGCGAGCTGCGGCCATCGCAAGGCGGCGGTAAAGCTACCCCGGAAGGCCCGCAGGTAGGTCGGTTCCGAATCGTCGGCACCGGTACCCGAATTCACCTTGTTTTGTTCGTGTGGATTCGTGTCTGCCTTCGTGGTTCTTGTTTCCGGTATTTGCATGCAGCTGCACCAGGGTTTGCCATCACGCCGGTCGCTGCCCGCGGTCCCAACGCCTCTCCCCCTGGAGGAAGCAAGGCCGCTGTTCAAGGGGCGCGTCCGGCTGCTATATTTAGCGTTTTTTACAGCGGAATCAATACATATGTCGGCACTCTTCGCATCCGATCTCTCCGGGCTGACCCTGGTCAATCGCGGCAAGGTACGTGACATCTACCAAGTCGGTGACGACCAATTGCTGATCGTCGCCAGCGACCGCATCTCCGCCTTCGATCTGGTGTTGCCCCAACCCATCCCCGGCAAGGGCGAGGTACTCACCCGCGTCTCCGATTTCTGGTTCGAGCGCACCCGGGATCTGGTCCCGAATCACCGCGCCGATACCCCCCTGGACCGAGTGGTCACCGACCCCGGGGAACGCGCCTCGCTCGGCGACCGGGCCCTGGTGGTGAAACGGCTGGAACCGCTGCCGGTGGAGGCCATCGTGCGCGGCTACATCATCGGTTCGGGCTGGAAGGACTACCAGCGCACGGGGGCGATCTGCGGCATCGCGCTGCCGCCGGGGCTCGCGCAGGCGGACAAGCTGCCGGAGGCCATCTATACCCCCTCGACCAAGGCCGCCGCCGGGGAGCACGACGAGAATATCGACTTCGACCGCACCGTCGCCCTCATCGGCCGCGCGCTGGCCGAGCAGGTCCGGGACACCAGCCTGCGGATCTACAAGACCTGCGCCGAATATGCCCGCGAACGGGGCATTATCATCGCCGATACCAAGTTCGAGTTCGGTCTCGACGCGGCCGGCCGGCTGCACCTGATCGACGAGGTGCTCACCCCGGACTCCTCCCGCTTCTGGCCCCAGGACCAATACCGCGCCGGCAGCAGCCCCCCCAGCTTCGACAAGCAGTTCATCCGCGACTATCTCGAGACCCTGGACTGGGACAAAACCCCGCCCGCCCCGGAATTGCCGCCGGACATCGTCGCCAAGACCGCGGCCAAGTACCGGGAGGCCGAGGAGCGCCTGACCGGCCGCGGCTGAGACCCTGGTTCGCCTGTTTCCACAACAACCTGTTTCCATACACAATACGGGATCGACGAGTCGGAAAAGGCCATGCAGCGCGGCAAGTCTCTGTTATCGGGCGTGCTCGGGGGGTTGTCCTTGCTCGTCGCGCCCACGGGCGCCTTCGCTTATCTGGACCCCGGGTCTGGGAGCATGCTGTCGCAGATGCTGATCGGTGGTATCGCCTCCGCGCTCTATACCCTGCGGCTGTACCGCCAGCGGGTGAAGGGTCTTCTCTCGCGGCTCACCGGCGGCAGGGCCCTGAAGCCGGCCGATGGTCCGGACGAGCACTACACCGAGCGCGAAGACGAAGGGGATGCGGCGTCGGGGGAGCGCGGTCGTCAAAATCGCGCGGCGTGAATTCATCCCGGCGCTGGAAACTCCAGCGAGGCTTTAAGACGACGAGTGCTCAACGCGAGCTGTGTCGCAAACCTCCAATAGGACAGGATTTACAAGATTACACAGGATTTACAGGATTTTTGTCGTTGCTGAATGTTCTACGCCCGATCACGCCCTGACCACACCAGCAAGC
>JAIZWN010000310.1 GCA_020443945.1 Candidatus Thiosymbion ectosymbiont of Robbea hypermnestra
CCGCATTTTTTCATCGGCGAGAATCGGCGTAATCTGCGGATTCAAGCATCACAGATCACAAAACTACAACACTACCCCCGCAAGATAAGGGGAAACGAGGCGCTAGTTTCCTTTGGCCGGCAACCGCCAGTTCGGCCGGGGGCCGTCGGCGCCGATGTGGGCCGAGGTCAGCTCGCGCTGGATCCGCCGTTGGGAGTCCATGCTGAGAATGCCGGTTTTCCCCTGGATGCTCATCCGCGGGTTATCGGACATCTCGTCCAGCCGAGCGCCGAGGCGGTAGGCATCGACCCCCATGGCATACAGCCGCGGCATAGCTTTGCGCAATCCATCGGGGGATACGGCGTCACCTTCCTGGGTCGGCTCGATGAGCCAGGGGATTTCGACGAAATTCAGTCCTACCAGCTTTTTGTCGCCTTTTTTGGGATCGAAATGCCCACTATAGATGTGGGAGGTCGAGTAGACCGGTATCTTCGCGCCGATCTCGTCGCGGAGCCGAGGCCAGAGCTGACGCGCCAGCTTCGCGGAGGCGACCAGGAACGCGAAATCCGCGGGTGCCGCCTGCTCGGAGAATTTTGCGACCGTACCCTTGAAGTTTTTAGCCGACGGGTCGAATGCCTGGGCCGCGATCAGGGTTCCGCCAAGCTCCTTCCATTGCCGGCGAAAGGCCCGGGCCGTGCGTTTTCCCCAGGTTTTCTTCGGGTACAGTATCGCGGCCTTGCGATGTTCCTTGCCCCATGCCTTGCCGACTACCGTGGTGGCCTCGTTTTCCGGCGCCAGGGAGAATTGGTAGAGGTTGGTCGGCTTGACGGTGGTATATACCTGGTTCATGGCAAGCACCGGGATCGGTAGCGCGGTCGCATCCGCGAGCTTATTCAGCGTCGATTTCTGTAACGGACCGATCGCCAGGGTTGCGCCGTCCGTAGCGGCTTGCCGTACCAGGTCGACAATCGAGCCGGCGGCGCTGTCGTAAAAACGCAGCTCGGGCCGTTTTTCTTGCGGGTCCGCTTTGTGGGCGGCGACAATCCCGTCGCGCACTACCTTGGCGGCCTTGGCGAAGCGGCCGGATTTCGGCAGCAGCACGGCCAGGGTCGTTTCCTTGCCTTGGTAGCCGCCCGTGACCAGGGGTTCGTCGTCGGGGCTCGTTCGCAGGCCGGAGCAACCGCCGAGGGCAAGGGCAAGAACGGCGAACAGGGACGGGACGAGCATGCGGGTGACGATGGTGGAATCGATTTTCTGAAACAGCATGGTTCACGGCCCCTATCTGGATGGTGGAGAATGCCCCGTCACTCTAACATATCCGGCACCCTCTATGTGGTAGCGACCCCCATCGGCAATCTCGGGGATATGAGCGCGCGCGCCCGCCGGGTGCTTGCGCAGGTCGACCTGATCGCCGCCGAAGATACCCGCCACACCCGCCGTCTGCTGACGCATTTCGGTATTCGGGCCGAGCTCTGGTCCTACCAGGATCACAACGAGGCCCAAATGGCCGAACGCCTGCTTGCGTCGCTCGCGCAGGGTCGGGAGGTGGCCCTGGTTTCGGATGCGGGTACGCCCTTGCTCAGCGATCCCGGTTTCGTGCTGGTGCGCGCGGCGCGCCGGCGGGGGTTCGCCGTCGTGCCCATCCCCGGCGCCAATGCGGCGATCTGCGCCCTTGCCGCCTCCGGTCTGCCTTGCGATCGTTTCCTGTTTCTCGGCTTTCCGCCTCGCACCTCGGCCCAGCGCCGCGCCTGGCTGACCGGCCTGCGGGCCGAGCCGGGGACCCTGGTCTTCTACGAATCCGGCAATCGGGCCGCGACCTCGGTGGCGGACATGAGCGCGGTATTGGGTACCGAGCGGCGCGCCGTCCTGGCCCGAGAGCTCACGAAACGCTTCGAGACCTTCGTCGAGGCCCCTCTCGGCTCGCTTGCCGAACGCCTGCATGAGGAGCCGGAGCACCGGCTCGGAGAACTCGTCATCCTGGTGGAAGGCAATCGACAAACCGATGGGGCCGCCCAGGAGGCGGAGGAAGCACGCATCCTGACCATCCTGTCCGCCGATCTCCCCCTCAAACAGGCGGCGGCGCTCACCGCCCGCATAACCGGCGGCAGGAAAAACCGGCTTTACCAGCTCGCACTCCGGCAACAGGGGAAGCCCGATCTTAAATAGCGGGATTTTCCGGGCTGTCGTCAGCGGGATTCGCCTCAGCTTCCGATTACGCCCCCGTCGTCCTTGGTAATCACGACCACCGAGGGACGTGGCGGCATTCGGGGGTCGAAGTCCGGCCAGCGGGTGGCCGGTTCCTCGAAGGTGGAAGGGCGCGCGAAGCTGGGGAGGTTCCGGATGCCGTCGGTGGCCGGGTGCTGCACCGCGACGAACAGGGTCCGGTCGTCGGGGGTGAAGCGGGGACCGCACGCCTCCGCGCCCACGGGTACGCGGAAGAACATCCTGCCGGTGCCGCGGCCCGCGCCGTCCGTTTCCAGGGCCCAGATCCCGTCCGCGGTACCCGATGCCGGCTTCCAGTTGTGACCCTGATCGGTAGCGATCCAGAGCCGACCCTGGTGATCGATGGCACAGTTGTCGGGGCAGGAAAACCAGCCGTTTTCGCTGGTGGCGGGGTTCCACCGGGCGGCAACGCGCTTGTCGCGTGGGTTGCCGGCCTGGATGAGGATGTCCCACCTGAAGGTTTCCGCGCCATGGTCGCCCCCCGGCGGCGTGAGCTCCAGGATCTGCCCCCACCGGTTATCCGCCCGCGGGTTGGCGGCATCTACCTGAGCCGGCGTGCGCTTGGGATTGTTGGTGAGCATCACATAGACCCGGTTGTTGTGGGGGTTGGGTTCCACGTCCTCCGGGCGGTCCATGGGCGTGGCGCGGAGCCTATCGGCCGCGCGTCGGGTCTCGATCAGCACGTCCGCCTGGCTGTGGAACCCGTTGTCCGGGGTCAGGCCGCCGGCGCCGAAGGTCAGGGGTAGCCAAGTGAGGGTTCCGTCGGGGTGGAATCTGGCGACGAACAGGGTTCCCCGGTCCAGCAGGTCCCGGTTGGCGGCGCGGTTGTGGGGATCGACCCGGTCGGCGGAGACAAACTTGTAGAGGTACTCGAAGGCTTGGTCGTCCCCGGAGTAGAGCACCAGGCGTCCGTCGCCGTTGACGATGTTCTCGGCGCCCTCGTGCTTGAACCGGCCCAGGGCGGTGCGCTTGACCGGCGTGGATGTCGGGTCCAGGGGATCGACCTCTACGGTCCAGCCGAAGCGGTTGGCCTCGTTGGGCTCGGCGTCGATGTCGAAACGCCGGTAGAAGCGTCCCCAGGCATAGCCTCTTCCCGGTATGCCGTAGCGGGTGTAATTGGCCTTCTCCGGATGTTCCTCCCTACCGGGACCGGATGCGCCTTCATCCTCGTCCGCGGGGGTCCGGCGTGGGTGGTGTGCCAGGTCCCCCGAAAAATAGTAGTGGAAGTTCTCCTCGGCCATCAGATAGGTGCCCCAAGGGGTGATGCCGCCGGCACAGTTGTTGAGGGTGCCGATTACCCGTTTGCCCGTGGGATCGGCAAAGGTCCGCAGGCGCGGGTCGCCGGCGGCGGGCCCGGAAAGGGCCATCGGGGTATCCAGGGCCGTGATGCGGCGCGCATATCCGCTGTTTGGGATCACCCGCCACTTACCCCCGCGTTGCTCGATCTCGATGATGGAGCCGCCGTGGCAGGCCATCTCGATATCGACCTTCTCTTTGGTGACATCTTTGCCCGCGCCGGGGAACATGACCTCCTCGCTCGTGTACTCGTGGTTGATGCAGAGCAGGCCGTGGTCCGAGTTGTCGGAGCCCAGGGGAAGCGGAATATAGCCGATGAAGTCGTTGTTGTAGCCGAATTGCCGGCGCTGTGCCGCGGCGCTCTGCCCGTGGGGATCGAAGGCGGGGGCATCGGGGAGCACCGGGTCTCCCCAGCGGATGAGGATGTCCGCACGGTAGCCGGGGGCGACCTGGTGCGTTTCGTCTACCCCGTGCGCGATCTCGGTAAAGCCGAAGGGCGAGGCGGCCAGGCCCGGCTCGTTACGGCCGGCCAGCAGGGCCAGGGGGCTTGCGGCGAGGGCGCCCATTGCCGTTGCCCCCAGGGCGCCTTTGAGGATGGTTCTGCGGTTGTAGCGGACCGCGATCAGGTCGCCGAGGGTCGTCTCGTCGGAGTCGTTCGTGGGGATGTCCTCCGCCGCATCGCAGGCCTGGGCGCGGCCGGGGAATCGACGGTCGGGCATCGTTGGGGGTCCTTTTGTTGGGTATGGTTAAGTTCTGCAGTGGTCACGCCTTTGCCGGCAGACCTGTCGTCTGGTCTCGCGTGCCATAGTCGTATGAATAATGGTAGTCGTAGTTGTATCGATAGCCGTATCCGTAGCCGTAGCGCGAGCCGGAGCGGTCGAACCGGTTGATCACGGCGCCGATGATGTTGGTATTGGCGGTGCGCAGACGCTTTACCGCCCCCTCGAGACTTCCGTAGCGGGTATGTCCGACCGCCGCCACGAAGATCGTCCCCCGCGCCAGTTTGGACAGCACGATGGCGTCGGCCAACCCGATGACGGGTGGGCCGTCGATAATGACGGCGTCGAACCGTTCGGAAACGAGGTTCACGAAATCGAGCATCTTGGCGCCGGACAATAGCTCCATGGGGTTCGGCGGCAAGGGTCCGCTGGTGATGACGAACAGGTCGGCGACCTGTGTCGGTTGGGCGATGTCGGCGGGTTTGGCGGCGCCGGCGAGATAGTTGGTGAGGCCCAGCCCGTTGGGGAGATCGAACACATGCTGCAGGCTCGGGGAGCGCAGGTCGGCGTCGACTTGCAGCACCCGGTTCCCGGTGCGCGCGAGGGCGATTGCGATGCCGGTGGCGATCGTCGTCTTACCCTCGCCGGGGCCCGAGCTGGTCACATACATAGTCTTCGGGGTTCCCTCCGTGGTCGAAAAGCTGAGCGAGGTAATCAGGGACCGGGCGGCCTCGGCGAGCGGGCTCCTGGGATCCCTGGCGGCGGCCAGCGAGACATGCTTTTCGAGGGTACCGGATGTCTTCGATGCAACGAATGGAATAACGCCGAGAACCGGGGCCTGAACGCGCTTTTCCACCTCCTCGCTGTTCTTGATGGTATCGTCCAGATGCTCGAACAGGAACGCCAGGAGGATGCCCCCGACCAGACCGATGCCCAGGGCGAACGTCAGATTTTCCCGCAGATCCGGCTTGTAGGGGGCCCCCGGAACCACCGCCGGATCGATGATCGAGATGTTGTTTTTGGCGGAGATGACGCCGACTTCCTTCATGCGCTGGAGCAGATTGTTGTAGAGCTTGCGGTTGGTATCGACCTCCCGCTTCAATACCTGGTAATCGGTGCTGCGATCGCGCAGGGCGAGGATCTCTCTCTTGACCTCCTCGACGCGCGCCTCCAGGGATATCTGCTCGCGGATTTTCGCCTGGTAGCCGGCCCTGATCGACTCGTTGATCGCGGCGATTTCCGCCTCGATCTGCTGGCCGATCTCGTTAATCCGATTCCGGAGCTGCCGCTTGGCGGGGTAATCCGCCTTGTAGATCTTGGGCAGTCCCTGGTACTCCATCTCCAACTCGCCCTTGCGGGTCTTCAGCGCCTGGATAATCCCGCTGTTCATGATCTGCAGGACGGCCCGTCCCTTACCCTTCAAGGCCTGCCCATATTCGGACTCCGCCGCGATGCGCTCCGTCTCGGCCTGGGTAAGCTTTTGGTTCAGCGCGCCGAGTGTCTGCATGAGGGAGTCGAGCTTGTCCTCGGGATTGATGATCTCGCGCTCCCGCGCGTAAGCGATGAGGCGATGCTCGGAGTCTTCGAGGTTGGCGCGAACCTGTTGGATGCGTTCTTCGAGGTAGCGTTCGGCATAGGACGTCGTTTCGTACTGCCGCTCCAGATTCATGCTGATATAGTTCTGGGCCACGGCGTTCACGATGGAGGCGGCCAGCTTCGGGTCGGGGCCGCTGTAACCGAGGTGGATGATATTGGTTCTCGGATCGGCGTTGACCGATAACCCTTTCAGAACCAGTACCTCCGGGTTCGGGTTGCGTCTTGCTCGTTCCGCGGTCGGTTGCGCGCGGGCTGCGCTTCCGCCGCCTTTGACCCAGGTACCGAGGGTGTCCTTCAGCTCCGCCAGAAAGGAGGCGGCCCGCTCAGCCGTCGGTTTGCGCACCATGCCCAGGCCGAGTTGGGCGGCAACCCGCCGCGCCAGGGCGCGGCTTCTCAGCACGTCCTCCTGGGTTTTCTGGTAGCGCGTCGTCGACTTGAAGGAGGTACCCAGGGAAAGCTCGCTGGCGAAGCCGGTCAATTGCATGGTGGGTGGCTCCACCAGCAGGCTCAGCGCGCTCCGATACAGAGGGGTCGTGTTGTAGGTGACGACCAGCCCCACGATACCGGCGATTACAATGGCAACCAGTATGGTCCACTTGCGACGCAGCAGGACATCCCAATATCGGCGCAGGTCGATGGGACTATCGTCGCCCTGGTTAGGAAACAGGGGTCCGGCGGCCAAGTCGGTCAGTCGGCGCAGTTCCTTCTGCTGGTCGATAGGCCTCAAGGCATGATCGCGCTCGGATAGGCCGCCAGGGTCAAGTGCCTGCGTCATTTCTCTCTTCACCCTCGTTCCGGTATCCCACCTCAATCGCCGGTATCCGGTTTCACCTTAGTTTACAAGCTTATGACCGCTACCGGCTTTGCGGTTTCCATCGATGTGGTTCGCTTCGCTCACTGCCCATCCCAGTGGGGGTCGCCTGCAATACAAAGTGACCTGGGGGACTAACCCTATTGCTCGTCCTTCCAGCGCCGCAGGGCCGTGAAGACCTCCGCGCCGGTGGTCAGGGATCGGCCGGCCCTGGCCGCGGCGGCGGCCCTGACCGCCGGTACCCCGGTGCGCAGGAAGGGATTGGTCGCCAGCTCTTCGCTCAGCCGGGACGGGACGGTAGGCCGGCCGCGCGCGCGCAGGGCGGATACCGCCTGCTCCCGTTGCGCGATGGCGGCGCTCTCGGGCTCGACCCATTTGGCGAATCCCAGGTTGCTCAGGGTGTATTCGTGGGCGCAGTAGCAGAGGGTTTCCGCCGGGAGGGCGGCGATGCGCTCCAGGGAGGCGGCGAGCTGCTCACAGGTTCCGTCGAACACCCGCCCGCAGCCGGCCGCGAACAGGGTGTCGCCACAGAACAGGGCATCGCCGATCCGGTAGGCGATGTGGGTCGAGGTGTGGCCCGGCACCTCCAGGACCTGGAGCCGCTCGGTCAGGCCCGGACACTCGACCGCGTCGCCCTCGCGGACCCTGTCGGTCAGGGCGCGTATCCGCGGATCCTCGGGCCCGAAGACCCGGACCGCGGGAAACGCCGCCCGCAACGCCTCTACGCCGCCGATATGGTCGTAATGGTGGTGGGTAACCAGGATGGCGCCGAGCGTTCGCCCTTGCGCCTCCAAGGCCGTGAGGACGGGTTCCTCGTCCCCCGGGTCCACCACCGTGGCCTGGTCGCTGTCCGCGTCCCTCAGCAACCAGATGTAATTGTCGTCGAAGGCCGGAATCGGGCGGATATCGAGCATGTGCTTGCGGTTCTAAAGACCGTCTGACTCGACCGAAATCAGGCGCCGGACCCGGATCAGTCCCGACCCACCGCCTTCATGCTCAGGCGCACCCGGCCCTGCTTGTCCACTTCCAGGACCTTGACGCGCACCAGGTCGCCCTCCGCCAGCTTGTCGCTGACCCTTTCCACCCGCTCCTCGCTGATCTGGGAGATGTGCACCAGGCCGTCGCGCCCCGGCAGGATGGTGACGAAGGCGCCGAAGTCCATGAGGCGGGCGACCTTGCCCTCGTAGATCCGGCCCACTTCCACATCGGCCGTAATCAGCTCGATGCGCTTTTTGGCCTCCTCCCCGGCGCTTCGGTCCACGGAGAAGATCTTGACCAGGCCGTCGTCGGAGATATCGATGGTGGCCCCGGTCTCTTCGGTGATGGAGCGAATGGTGGCGCCGCCCTTGCCGATGACGTCGCGGATCTTTTCCGGGTGGATCTTGAAGTCGATGATGCGCGGGGCATGTTCGGACATCTCGGCGCGGTGCGCGTCGATGACCTGGTTCATTTCCTCCAGGATGTACAGGCGACCGTCCTTCGCCTGATCCAGGGCGGTTGCCATGATCTCCTTGGTGATGCCCTCGATCTTGATGTCCATCTGCAAGGCGTTGATGCCCTCGGCGGTGCCCGCGACCTTGAAGTCCATGTCGCCGAGATGGTCCTCGTCACCCATGATGTCGGTGAGTACGGCGAAGTCGTCGCCCTCCTTGATGAGTCCCATGGCCACGCCGGCCACCGCGCCCTTGATGGGAACCCCCGCGTCCATCAGGGACAGGCTGGTGCCGCAGACGCTGGCCATGGAGCTGGAGCCGTTGGATTCGGTAATCTCGGAGACCACGCGCACCGAGTAGGGGAAGGTGTCGGGGTTCGGCATGACCGCCAGCACCCCCCGCTTGGCCAGACGCCCATGGCCGATCTCGCGCCGCTTGGGGCTGCCGACCCGACCGGTCTCGCCGACGCAGAAGGGGGGGAAGTTGTAGTGGAGCATGAAGGGCTCGCGCCGCTCCCCGTCCAGGGCATCGACGATCTGGGAGTCGCGCTCGGTCCCCAGGGTGGTGACCACCAGGGCCTGGGTCTCGCCGCGGGTAAACAGGGCCGAGCCATGGGTCCGCGGCAAAACGCCGGTACGGATGGCGATGGGACGCACGGTCCGGCCATCACGCCCGTCGATGCGCGGCTCCCCGGCGAGGATACGGCCACGCACGATCTTCTTTTCCAGCTTCTCGACGGCGCCCCTGACCACCTGCTCCGACCACTTGGGTTCCGCGCCGGCGGTGAGTGCCTCCATCGCCGCATTTCGGACCCGACCCAGGGCCTCGTAGCGGGCCATCTTGTCCGCGATGCGATAGCCGTTACCCAACTCGCCGCCGCAGGCGGACTCGACTGCCGCCGTGAGCTCGGTGTCTTCCGGCGTCGGCGCCCAAGGCAGAGGAGACTTGCCGACCTCGGCCGCCAGCTCCCGGATCGCCTCGATGGCCACCTGCATCTGCTGGTGACCATGGAGCACCGCCCCCAGCATGACCGCCTCGGAGAGCCCCTTGGCCTCGGACTCGACCATCAGGACGGCCTGTTCGGTACCGGCCACCACCAGGTCCAGGTCGGAGTCCGGTCCGAGACCGGTCACGGGTGGATTGAGCAGATACTCGCCGTCCTTGTAGCCGACGCGGGCGGCCCCGATGGGCCCCTTGAAAGGCGCGCCGGATACCGCCAACGCCGCCGAGGCGCCGAGCATGGCCGGGACCTCCGGGCTGACCGCGGGATTGAGGGACTTGACGGTGGCGATGATCTGGACCTCCTGGTTATAGCCCTTGGGGAACAGGGGCCGGATCGGGCGGTCCATGAGCCGCGCGGTGAGGATTTCGGTCTCGCTCGGGCGGCCCTCGCGGCGGAAAAAGCCCCCCGGGATGCGGCCGGCGGCGTAGGTCTTTTCCTGATAGTCCACGGTCATGGGAAAGAAATCACGGTCGGCGCCGGGACGCTTGTCCACGACGACGGTGACCAGGACCACCGTGTCGTCCATATTGACGAGCACGGCGCCATCGGCCTGGCGGGCGATCTCCCCCGTTTCCAGGGTTACCGGTTGGTCGCCGAAACGAAAGGTTTTTTTAATGGGTGTCACTGACTATTCCTCGGGGCATGGGTTGTCCGCCGGTAAGCTGCGTCGCGCGCGGCGGTTATCGGCCCGATGTGGCGCGAGAAGCGCGTTGTTGTGTGGATCGAAGCGGCCGACGACCGCGGTTCCTGATCGCCGGTATCCTCAGCCCCCCGTTCCGGATGATTCCGCGTACGAAACCCGCTACCGGCAGCATAGTTTGAACCGCTCAAGCCCCGGAGAACGCGGAGGAGGTGCCATGTAACGCCCGTAGGACGCGGGACGAGTGAGACGAACCGCATCAATTAAAACCCGAGAATCGGCAGAGGCTATGGACTTGCGATAGCAGTCGAGACGGGGGACCGGTATATTCTCATAACCAGGCCACAATCGCTACATGCAACCCGGCTACCGTCGATCGCGGCGCCCCGAAACCGGGAAGCTATCGGGTGACTGACATACATGGGTGAATGAGATGGCCGGCGGGGGGGTTCGAAAGAGCCATGGCATCCCCTTCAATATCGGCTCTTATCCGGTTTTGTATTCGATGTTATTAAACCGGATGTTACGACCGAACTGATCGATAAATTCGTGGCCGATATGCAAATCGCCCCCCAGGGAGCGTTCTCAATTAAGCCAAATCCCCTCGCAGATCAGGTACAGCAAACCCATACACTTGTCGGTAGACCGCGCCGACTCGGTATTCTCACACCAA
>JAIZWN010000311.1 GCA_020443945.1 Candidatus Thiosymbion ectosymbiont of Robbea hypermnestra
CCGCATTTTTTCATCGGCGAGAATCGGCGTAATCTGCGGATTCAAGCATCACAGATCACAAAACTACAACACTACCCATGTTTATATGCGCTCGCCCTGCGGCAAGGAATCCCCCGATTGCCTGGTCGGCATAGGCTGAGTAAACTTCGGGGTTACTCACCGCCACGGCAGGTCGGCGTGGAGGCGGCCACGGGCCGACTCCGGCACGGCTCGACCCGCGGTATTCGACTAAACTCTCACGGATTTATCAGGTTTCCCCATGGCTATCGAACGCACTCTGTCCATCGTCAAGCCCGACGCCGTCGCCGGTAACCACATCGGCGCTATCTATGACCGCTTCGAGCAGGCGGGCCTGTGCATCGTCGCGGCGCGTATGCTCCAGCTGACCCCCGAGGAGGCGGGCGCCTTTTATGCGGTGCACCGGGAGCGTCCCTTTTTCGGGGAGCTGGTGGACTATATGACCTCCGGGCCCATCATGGTGCAGGTGCTCGAGGGTGAGGACGCCATCGCCCGCAACCGCAAGGTGATGGGGGCCACGGACCCGAAGCAGGCGGAGCCGGGCACGATCCGGGCCGATTTCGCCACCGATGTGTCGGAGAACGCGGTCCACGGCTCCGACGCGCCAGAGACCGCCGCCACGGAGATCGCCTTCTTCTTCCCGGACGGCGTGTGCGAACGCAAGCGGTGAGCGCCCGGCCGTGAACGCCGCCGTCCCCAGGATCGATCTGGCGAGCCTCGACCGGCGTGGTTGCGAGGAGCTGGTGACCGGGATGGGCTTCAAGGGCTTCCACGGCCGCAATCTGTTCAAGTGGCTCCATAAGCATGGGGTGGTCGAGTACGCGGCCATGACCGATCTGCCCAAGGCCCTGCGCGACCAGCTGTATGCCGTGGCCCGGGTTTGCCTCCCACGGCCGGTCGCCACCCAGCCCGACGCGGACGGCACCCGCAAGTGGGTCCTGGAGCTGGCCGATGGGCAGCGGGTGGAGACGGTGGCGATTCCGGACGGTGACCGCATTACCCTGTGCGTTTCCTCCCAGGTGGGGTGTGCCTTGGATTGCCCCTTCTGCGCCACGGCGCGTCAGGGGTTCAACCGTAACCTGACGGTCGGGGAGATCATCGGCCAGGTGTGGCATGCGACCCGCGCCCTGGGCGCGGTGCCCCGGAATGTGGTCCTGATGGGGATGGGGGAGCCGCTGGCGAATTTCGACGCGGTGGTGACCGCCACGGGCATCATGCAGGACGACCTGGCCTATATGCTCTCCAGGCATCGGGTTACCCTGAGCACCTCCGGCATCGTCCCTAATATCTATCGGCTGCGGGAGGTCAGCGAGGTGTCTTTGGCCGTCTCGCTGCACGCCGCGGACAATGCCTTGCGCGACCGACTGGTGCCCATCAACCGCAAATATCCCCTGGAGATGTTGCTGCCCGCCTGCCGGGCCTTCGTCGCGGGGGACCGGCGGCGGCGCATTACCTGGGAGTATGTGATGATCGAGGGGGTCAATGACGACCTCGCCCAGGCCGACCGCCTGATCCGGTTGCTGGAGGGGATTCCGTCCAAGCTCAATCTGATTCCCTTCAATGCCTTCCCCGGCGCGCGCTTCCGCGCCTCTTCCCCGGAGCGGGTGGAGGCCTTCCGCCGGCGGGTTCTGCGCTCCGGCATGATTGCCACCACGCGCAAGACGCGGGGTGGCGAGATCGCCGCCGCCTGCGGCCAGCTCGTGGGCCGGGTCCGCGACCGCAGCCGACGCGCCGTCCGGGGACGGGCGGTCGTCGCGGCGGGCCTGCCATGAGCCGCCACGGGCGCGCGGGGTTTCTGGCGTCCCTGCTCGCCTGCCTGTTGCTGACGGCCTGCGCGGCCAGCGGGTTGCGGGGGAAGGGTGTGGTCGGCGATCCGGCCCTCGACGACCGGGAGTCCCCGGAAAACCTTTATATGCAGCTTGCGGTGGAGTATCTCCGACAGGGACAGACGGGAACGGCCCTGACCAAGGCCGGGCATGCACTGGCCGCGGCTCCCGACAATCCCCAGGCCCACAACCTCATCGCCCTGATCTACCAGCGGTTGGGCCAGGTCTCCCTGGCCGAGCGGCACTTCCGCGCGGCCATCGATCGACAACCGGGGGACCCCTATATCCTCAATGCCTACGCCAGCTTTCTCTGTAACCAGGGGCGCTTCGCGCCGGCCCGGTCCCGCTACGAGCAGGCCCTGGCCAACCCAGGTTATGCTACGCCCTGGGTCGCCTTGACCAATCTGGGAACCTGCGCCCGACAGAACGGCGACCAGCACCGGGCGGAGACCTATTTCCACCGGGCGTTGCGCGTCAACCCGAGGTTCGGCCCCGCCCTGGCCGCGTTGGCCGACCTGAGCCACCGCCGTGGCCGCTACCGGTCCGCCGGAGATTATCTGGACCGCTACTTCAAGGTGGCCCAACCGACGCCCCGGGTACTCTTGCTGGCGGTTCGGGTAGAACGCAGGCTGGGCGCCCGCGCCCGGGCGGACACCTATGCCCGGATGCTGCGCCGGCGCTACCCCGACTCGCCGGAGGTTCTCCAGCTATAGGCGCCTGATCTCATGAGCATCTCTTTCACACCGGCACAGGAAGACGACGACAACTCCGCGGGGTCGCCGAGCGGCGTAGGCAGGTATTTGCGCGCCGCGCGTCAGTCACGGGGCCTGAAGCCGGAGCAGATTGCCGACCAGCTGCGCCTGAACCGGGCCCTGGTCGAGGCCCTGGAACGCGACGATTACAAGGCCCTGCCGGATCGGGTTTTCGTCACCGGCTATATCCGCAAGTACGCACGCCTGGTCGGATTGGACCCGGAACCCCTGCTGGACGCCTATCGGGCAACACCGCGCGCCGGCGGCGCGCGGCCCGTCCGTCGCAAGCGAGAGGTTAGTCACCTGACCCTCGGCCTGATCAGTCTCGGGATTCTGATCCTGTTGGGCGTTACGACCTTCCTCTGGCAACGGAGCCGGCAACCGGGCACCGAGACCGAAGCCATCGGCGCCGACGAGATCGTGTGGGAAACAGCATTGGCAACCTGGCCCGAGACGGCCCCGGGCTCGCAGGCGCCGGCGCCCACCACCGCTTCGGATCCGACCATGGTCCCCGAGACAACCCCCGCCGACGGGATCGGAACCTCGGACCCCGCGGTAAGGCCCCCCGCGGAGAAGACCGGCGGCAAAGAGACCGATAGCAAGGGAGCGGGCGACGAAGCGACCGGCAGCGGGGAAACCGGCAGTGAGGGGGCCGACGGCAAAGAAACCGACGGGAAGGAGACCGTCGCCGAGGCAACCGGCGGCGATGAAGCGACAGGCGACAAGGAAATGGCCGCCGTCGCGGCCAGAACCATCGTAGTGAGTTTCGAGGGCTCCTGTTGGACGGACATCCGCGACAGCGAGGAAAAATACAGACTCGTCGGGATGATGAAAGAGGGCGACCGCCATATTCTGGGGGGTACGCCCCCCTACTCGGTCACCCTCGGCAACAAGAAGGTAGTACGGATCACAATCGACGGGGTACCCGTCGACCTGGAACCCTACTCCCGCAGCATCGTCGCCCGCTTCTCCCTGGACCCGGAGCCCCTGCCCTGACCGCCTTTATCCGCAAATGATGAACGCCAATCGGAAAACCATGACACAGACTATCCAGGCCATCCGGGGAATGCACGACATCCTCCCGGAGCGGATCGCCCTCTGGCAGACCCTGGAGGACCGCGCCAGGGCCGTGCTCGAGGGCTATGGCTACCAGGAGATCCGCACACCCCTAGTAGAGATGACGGACCTGTTCGAGCGCTCCATCGGCGAGGTTACCGACATCGTCGAGAAGGAGATGTACAGCTTCGCCGACCGCAACGGCGACCGCCTCAGCCTGCGCCCCGAGGGCACCGCGAGCTGCGTGCGCGCGGCCGTCGAGCACGGTCTGCTCGCCACGCCTCACCGCCTCTGGTACCGCGGCCCCATGTTTCGGCACGAGCGCCCGCAGCAGGGCCGCTACCGGCAGTTCCACCAGATCGGCGTCGAGGTCTTCGGACTGCCGGGGCCGGACATCGATCAAGAAGTGGTGCTGCTGACCCGGCGCCTGTGGCACACCCTGGGGCTCGGCAAGCTGCGGCTGGAGATCAACAGCCTGGGCGAGAGCGACGAGCGTGCCGTCTACCGCCACGAGCTGGTCTCCTATCTGGAGGGGCATCGGGAACGCCTGGACGAAGACAGTCTTCGGCGGCTGCACAGCAACCCCCTGCGCGTACTCGACAGCAAAAACCCGGACCTGGAGCCGGTGATCGCCGAGGCGCCCCGCATCACGGACTACCTGGGCGAGGCATCCCGCGAGCACTTCGCCGGCTTCCGCGCCGGGCTCGACGCTGCCGGTATCGACTATGTAATCAATCCGCGCCTGGTACGGGGGTTGGACTACTACAATCGCACCGTCTTCGAATGGATCACCGACGCGCTCGGCACCCAGGGCACCGTCTGCGCCGGAGGCCGCTACGATACCCTGGTGGCCCGGCTCGGGGGACGCCCGACCCCCGCCGTCGGCTTCGCCCTGGGGGTGGAACGCCTGGTCGCCCTGTTGGCATCCGCGCCGCCGCCCGTGACCCCGGGCCCGGACGCCTATCTGATCGCCGTCGGAGACGGACCCCGGACCCAGGCCCTGTCCATCGCCGAAACCCTGCGCGACGCGCGGCCCGACCTGCGCCTGATCTGCCACTGCGGCGGCGGCAGCTTCAAGAGCCAATTCAAAAAGGCGGACCGTAGCGGGGCCCGCTATGCCCTGGTGCTGGGGGAAGACGAAGCGGCGCGCGGGGTCGTCGGCGTCAAGCCCCTGCGCGCACAAGGCGAGCAAACAGAAGTCGCGCTGGACCAGCTGAGCGACTTCTTCACCGCTCGGTGTTAGTGGCATGTAGTGATCCTATTTTTGAATAAAAGCACGGATCTCGAAGAATTGCTGGCAGCGTTCGGTATCATCAATGCGGTGCACTGCCTACCCACAATCCGCGGGAGAGTCCTGTGATCAATTACGAAACGGATGAGGAAAGGGCCGAAGCCATCAAGAAATGGTGGAAGGAAAACGGCCTCTCCATCATGCTCGGCGTGGGCCTCGGCCTGGGGGCCATCTTCGGTTGGCGGGCCTGGACCGACTACCAGGAAACCGTGAGGCAACAGGCCTCCGCGGCCTTCGAGCAGCTCCTGGCCGACGCCGATGCCGACACCGGCAACACCGAATCCGTGCTCGCCCAGGCCAGACTGCTGCGCGAGGAATTTTCCACCACCACCTATGCCACCCTGGCGGCCCTGGTACAGGCCCGGGTCGAGCGCGCGGCCGGTAACCCCGCCGGCGCCCGCGCCGCCCTCGAGCAGGCGCTTGCCGAATCCCCCGACCCCGGCATCCGGCGCATCGCCGCCCTGCGTCTGATTCGGCTCCTGATCGCGGCGGGCGACCTCGAGCAGGCCGCGGGCCTGGCCGCGGAACATGACAACGACGGCGCCTTCGGCGGTGCCTTCGCCGCCCTGCGCGGCGACATCGCGGCGGCCCAGGGTCACACCACCGAGGCCCGGACCGCCTACGAGCAGGCGCTCGCCGGCGGCGCCCCGAACCCGGATCAGGTCCGCAGAAAGCTCGACGACCTGCCCCCCACCGGCTGAGCCGGGAGCCCCCCCATGGCCACCGGTCCTCTGGTCCTGCTCACCGCCCTGCTGCTCGGTAGTTGCAGCATGATCCCCTGGTTCGGCGGCGCTAAAGACCCGCGCCCACCCACCGAGCTGGTGGAGCTCAAACCCGAGATCGCCGTCACCACCCTCTGGTCCCGCGAGATCGGCGCCGGCACGGATCGGCGGCGACTCAACCTGATTCCGGCCCTCCACGGCAACCGCCTCTATATCGCCGATGCCGAAGGCCGCCTCGTCGCCATGGACGCCGACACCGGCAAAATCCTGTGGGAAAAGGAAACGGGCCTGCCCTTCAGCGGCGGACCGGAGGTGAACGCCCAGCACATCCTCCTCGGCTCCAGCGACGGCGACCTGCTCATGTGCTCGGCAAACGACGGCGCCGCCCTCTGGAACGCCCGCCTGGGCAGCGAGATCCTCTCCGTACCCCGCATCGCCGGCCCCCGCGTCCTGATCCACACCCTGGACGACAGCGTCCATGCCTTCGCGCTCGATTCCGGCGACCGACTCTGGAAATACAGCTACCCGGCCCCGACCCTCACCCTGCGCGGCAGCAGCCGACCGGCCATCACCGCGGACAGCGCCATCGTCGGCATCTCCGGCGGCAGGCTGGTAAACCTGGAGCTGCAAAGCGGCCTGCCGCGCTGGGAAACCACCGTGACCCTGCCCCGGGGGCGCTCCGAGGTAGCCCGCATCGCCGACATCGACGCCGATCCCGTCGTCGTCGCCGACATCATATACGTGGCTACCTACAACGGAGACCTGGCCGCCGTCGACCGGATCACCGGCGCCGTGCGCTGGCGTCGCCGGCTCTCGGTCCATGCGGGGCTGGCGGCCGACCGCGACATACTCTATGTCACCGACTCCGACGACCAGGTCCGGGCCATAAGCGCCGCCGACGGCGCCGACATCTGGCAACAGGCGGGGCTTAAATACCGACGCCTCACCGCCCCGGCGGTACTCGGCAACCTGGTGGCGGTCGGCGACGGCGAAGGCTACCTCCATTGGCTGGACCGTCGTGACGGCCGCCTGCTGGCCTGGATCGAGGTAGCGGACGGTCCCATCGCGGGACGCCCCCGGGTGGCGGGAAACCGGATCTACATCTACGGCGACGACGGCACCATCGCCGCCCTCTCGGCGGAACAGCCGCCCAAACCTAAGCCGATCCCCAAACCCGCCGGCACGGATATCCCGGCAGCCCGCGCTACGAACGTGTCTTACAGAGACAAGCCTGAACGGGATTAACGAACCCTTTAAAGATTTAGAGTATGCTTACCATCATTGACCGTCTTGCCCGTCGTGAGGCCAAGCGTGCCGGACTCCAGATCGTCGGTGTTGCGGCCATGGTTGGAATGGCCGAGCTTCGGGAGCTGACACCATCCGCACGTGCAGTTTTCGATTTGCTGCGGCAGAGCGACTATCGGATCAGTGAGCCTGTGATCGAAGAAGTCCTCAGATCGGTCGGTATTGCTAAAGCCCAAGGCGGGAAACACTGATTCCCTGAACACCATGCTCCCCGTCCTTACTCTGGTGGGTCGGCCCAACGTCGGCAAATCGACCCTGTTCAACCGCCTGACCGGGACCTGGGACGCCCTGGTGGCCGACTTCCCCGGACTGACCCGGGACCGCCGCTACGGCATCGGCCGCATCGGTCCCGCCCCCTATGTCCTGATCGATACCGGAGGGCTGAGCGGAGAGTCCGAGGGCGTGGAACAGCAGGTCGCCCGCGCCCTGGAAGAGGCGGATTACCTGCTCTTTCTGGTCGATGCCCGCGACGGCTGCACCGGCGCCGATCTGGAGATCGCGGCACGCCTGCGCCGCATGGGTAAACCCATCGCCCTGGTGGTCAACAAGACCGATCGCGCGGACCCGGCCCTGGCGGCGGCGGAGTTCCATACCCTGGGCCTGGACGAGCCCCTGCCCATCGCCGCGACCCGGAACCAGGGCGTAACAAGGCTGATCGAGCGGGTATTCGAGGCGCTGCCGGAGACCCGGCCGGAGACGACGGCTACCCCGGCGTCCGGTACAAGCGGCACCCGGATCGCCGTGGTGGGCCGCCCCAATGTCGGCAAATCCACGCTCATCAACCGACTGCTCGGCGAGGAACGGCTGGTAACCTGCGATGCCCCCGGCACCACCCGCGACAGCATCGAGGTTCCCTTCCAGCACCAGGGCAAACCCTATACCCTGATCGATACCGCCGGGGTGCGACGGCGCGCCAGGGTGCGGGAGACCGTGGAAAAATTCAGCGTCATCAAGACCCTGCAGGCCATCGCGCATGCCAACCTGGTCCTCCTGGTCCTCGACGCCCGCCAAGGCATCGGCGAGCAGGACGCCACCCTGGTTACCCACATTCTGGAGAGCGGCCGCGCCCTGGTGGTGGCGGTCAACAAATGGGATGGCCTGACCGACGCGGAGCGCGTCCACGTGCGCGACGCCCTCGACCGCAGGCTGGGCTTTCTGGACTTTGCCGGGGTCCATTACATCTCCGCCCGCCACGGCAGCGGCGTCGGGCGGTTGCCGGAAGCGGCGGACCGGGCCATCGCCAACGCCACCCGCGATCTGGGCACCCCCGAGCTGACCCGCATCCTCACGGAGGCGGTACAGACACACCAGCCGCCTCTGATCCGCGGGCGTCGCATCAAACTGCGCTATGCCCATCAGGGGGGACGCAATCCCCCCATCATCGTCATCCACGGCAACCAGACGGCGGCGGTACCCGAGGGCTACCGGCGCTACCTCGCCGGCTGCTTTCGCCGCGCGCTCGACCTTACCGGCACCCCCCTGCGGCTCGAATTTCGCACCGGAACCAACCCCTACGAGGGACGCCGCAACCGCCTCACCCCCGCCCAACAACGCAAGCGTGCCCGCCTCCGGCGGTATGCCGGCCGCAAGGGTTGACCGGTATTGCCAGCCCATGACCAATCCCCGAAACGGCCGGCTATCGAATCCTGGAAACGACAAAATAATCAGGCTACCTTATGGATCTGGGATTGGAAACGATGATCGCTTTTCGATTCCCCTCTCCCCGGGCCTCTGCCGGTGGGAGAAGGGGGCGTAACCATTGTTTCTCGGTGCGGCGGGGTAGGTTCGGCATTCCTACGTCGGTATAGGGTCGAGGGGGGTTCCGATGGCAGGGGTCGATGAGCTTATCGCGGAGGTTGCAAACCGGCGACGGGCCTGGGCGGCGGCGCTTGCCGAGCAGGGTCTCGCGGTGCCTGTTCATCCGCTGCTCGAACGGACGCTGGAACGGGTGTGGGAGGCGAGCGATTTTGTCGCCCAAGGCTGTATCCGGTATCCGGAGCTCCTGCCGGAGCTGCTGGCTTCCGGGCGCCTGGAACGCCCCTGTGCCCAGGGCGAGCTGGACGGCCTGCTCGCCGCCGAGCTGGAAGGCGTCGCCGACGAGCAGGCTTTGGCCCTGGTCCTGCGTCGGTTTCGACGCCGCGAGATGGTGCGCATCATCTGGCGCGATATCGCCGCCCTGGCGGGGCTCGACGAAACCCTGGAGGACCTGAGCGCCCTGGCGGATGCCTGCGTGGCTCGCGCTCTGAGCCTGCTCCAGGATTGGTTGGCGGCGGAACTGGGCACCCCCCGGAATCCGACCGGCGAGGCCCAGTCCATGCTGGTGCTGGGGCTGGGGAAACTGGGGGCGCAGGAGCTCAATCTCTCCTCGGACATCGACCTGCTGTTCGCCTACACCGCCGGTGGCCACACGGATGGCCGGCGTCCCGCGACCAACGAGCAGTTCTTCGTTCACCTCGCCCGGCGTCTGATCCGGGTCCTGAGCGCCAACGAGGTGGATGGCTTCGTCTTTCGGGTCGACACGCGCCTGCGCCCCTTCGGCGATGCGGGGCCCCTGGCTATGAGCTTCGACGCGCTGGAGGACTATTACCAGTCCCAGGCTAGGGAGTGGGAGCGTTACGCCATGATTAAGGCGAGGGTGGTGGCGGGCGATCCGGCGGCGGGGGAACGGCTCGGTGCCATGCTGCGGCCTTTCGTCTACCGTCGTTATCTGGATTTCGGCGCCATCGAATCCCTGCGCGGCATGAAGCGGACGATCGATCGGGAGCTCGCGCGCAAGGGCATGGCGGACAATATCAAGCTCGGTCCCGGCGGAATCCGCGAGATCGAATTCATCGGCCAGGCCTTTCAGCTCATCCGCGGCGGACGCGATATCGAGTTACAGATCCGTGCCATCCAATCGGTGCTGCGGCGGTTGGGGGAGAAGGACCTGTTGCCGGTTCCGGCCACGGAAGGGCTCGGCGCCGCCTACCGGTATCTGCGCCTGGTGGAGAATCGACTCCAGGCCTGGAAGGACGAGCAGACCCACCGGTTGCCGGAGGACGCGGGCGGGCGCCTGCGGCTGGCCCGCGCCATGGGCCGCGCCGACTGGGATGACTTCTACACGGTGTTGGCAGAGCATCGGCGTCGGGTCCAGGACGAGTTCGATCGGGTCTTCGCCACCCCGCAGACGGAAGACGAGCACGAGGAGCCGGCCTTTGCGACCCTCTGGAACCGGCGCGCGGAGAATGCCCATTATCGGGAGCAGCTCGCACGGGCCGGCTTCAAGGACCCGGGCGCGATTCTGGAGCGTCTGGGGACCCTGCGCGACGCGGCCTTGCGCAAGGGCATGGGCGGCCGCGGCGACGACCGGATGGCCCGGCTCGTCCCCTTGGTGCTCCGGCAGGCCGCCGCTACCCATGACCCGGATCGGGTACTGGAACGGGTGCTGCGCGTGCTGGAGTCCGTGCTGAGCCGCACCGCCTATCTGGCGATGCTGATCGAGCACCCCGTCGTCCTGTCGCAGCTGACGCGACTGGCGGGCATGAGCCCCTGGTTCACCGATCGGATCGCCCACCATCCCCTGCTGCTGGACGAGCTGCTGGACCCCCGCCGTCTCTATGCCCCTCTGCAGCGGGCGGACCTCGAAGCGGAGCTCGACAGCCTGCTCGCACCCTTGGCCGACGACGACCTGGAGCAACAGATGGAACGCCTGCGCCAGTTCGCCCAGGGGAACCGCCTGCGGGTGGCGGCGGCGGACCTCACGGACGCGATTCCCCTGATGGTGGTGAGCGACTATCTGACCGAGATCGCCGAGGTCGCGGTTTCCAGGGTGCTGGCCCTGGCCTATGACCACCTGCGGGCAAAGCACGGCCCCCCCGGCGGGGTCTCGGATGACGGCACCGGCTTCCTGGTACTCGGCTACGGCAAACTGGGTGGTGTCGAGCTCGGCTACGGGTCCGACCTGGACCTGGTCTTTCTGCACGGCAGCGACGCGGTCGCCGCCGAGACCCGCGGCGACCACCGGATCGCCGACAATCAGTTCTACCTGCGTCTGGGACAGCGCCTGCTCCACATGCTCACCACCCGGACCCCCTCCGGCCAGCTCTACGAGGTGGACATGCGCCTGCGCCCCGACGGCAAGACGGGTCTGCTCGTGCGCTCCCTCACGGCGTTCGGCCACTACCAGGCGCGGGAGGCCTGGACCTGGGAGCATCAGGCCCTGGTGCGGGCCCGTCCGGTGGCCGGCGATCGCGCGCTCGCGGAGCGCTTCGGCCAGGTACGGCGCGAGATCCTGTGCCGGCAACGGGAGCCGGGGCGTCTGCGCGCGGACGTGCGGGCCATGCGCGAGCGTATGCGCAAGGAGCTGGATCGAACCCACGGCGGCTGGTTCGACCTGAAACAGGGCCCCGGCGGTATTGCCGACATCGAGTTTATGGTTCAATACTTGGTTCTACGGTGGGCCGAGCGGTACCCGGACCTCGCCGACTGGACCGACAACGTGCGGCTGCTGGAGACCCTGGCGCACCTCGACCTGCTGCCGGGCACCCTGGTCGAGGACCTGACCGACGCCTACAAAGCCCTGCGGGCCGCCTACCACCGTAGCGCCCTGCAGGAACAGCCGACGCACATCCCCGACGACCAGCTGGTCGAGCCGCGACGGCAGGTTCGGGCCCTGTGGCGGGAGCTGATGGAGGATTAGCTTCCCACGACCGATCCGCATCTCATACCTTCATATCTCATTCTTGTTCTTGTTCTTGTTCTTGTTCTTGTTCTTTACCACCAAAAATGTCAGATAATAGTCATGTCGTCGTAAAAGGCGAGAATTTATCCGTTATAGCCGGGAAATATGGCATCACGCTTGCAAAGCTCATGCAGCTCAATCCTGAGCTGAGGAGAAATCCACACCTTATAATTCCAGGGATGGAGATCAGGGTATCCGATCAAGTGGATGCCGTCGATGCACTCAAGATTTCAAGGATGGTGTTCAATGGCAAAAAACTGTCCATATACTCCATGAACAAGGATCAAATCTTGGCTGCATACCTGGCAATTTCCGGTCTGCCACCAAACGCAAATCGTTTAGCAAGATTGATAGAAGCCGGCAGAAAGGACTTGAAAATCGACACCGACTATACCAAACCGGAATATCAGAATGTCAAGGATGCCGGACCCATTCCGGAAGGTGATTACGGATTACGGTTAAAGCCAAATATGCCCTATGACAAATCGGTGGCGACAGGAGATGACCGTGGATGGGGGGAAGGCGGTTGGATATTGCAGGAGGGTTTCTTGGCAAGACTCGACGATTGGTGGGGTGGGAGGTCCGGTTTTTTTCTGCACCATGATGGTAATCCTCCCGGCACGGGAGGTTGTATTGGCTTGAGAAACGCCAAAGATATGAGGAAGCTCAGGGCTATGCTGATAAGGGCGCGGATGCTTGGGCAGAGAAGCGTATTGATTAGGGTCAGGTATAAGAATGAGTAAAGGTCGTATCATATCCGTATTGGTATCCATCCTGGCCGTTCTCTATGTGGCCGGATCACTGATCGCACTGTATACCTGCCGGCAGGCCCTGGAAAGAGAAAAGGAGCGAATCTACAGCATTGCCGACCATTTGGAGCTTTGGAAGAAAATTACAGTGGAACATAATGGCTATCTCGATCCGGAAAAACTCGCCAATGATCCACGGAATATCAAAATCACCCGGATCGAGAAATTATTCCTGACCGATGATGAGGATAAATCCTATGTAATGTATCATGGCAACCTGGACGAACAGAGGAGAAAAGCACTGAAGAGGAAGTATTTTTCCGATCTTGTTCTGGACAGTTATTTTCATGTCGTTACTGACAAGCATGGAAAAATCAAAGAAATGGGCTGGGGCAAACCTTAGCGCCTCCTTACGCGGTTATGGGGATACCCTAAAGAGCAAGCGGAGATGACAATGACCACGATGGCAGACCGTGACGGCCTCATCTGGCTGGACGGCGAGATGGTGCCCTGGCGCGAGGCCAAGACCCATGTGTTGACCCACACATTGCACTATGGCATGGGGGTCTTCGAGGGCGTCCGCGCCTATCATGCCGAACAAGGCACCGCCATCTTTCGCCTGCGCGAGCACACGGACCGCCTGTTCAACTCGGCCCATATCGTCGGGATGACGATTCCCTACGACCGGGAAACCCTGAACACGGCCCAACGGGCCGCGGTGCGAGAGAACGGGCTCGACTCCGCCTACATTCGCCCCATGTGCTTCTACGGCTCCGAAGGCATGGGCCTGCGCGCCGACAACCTGAAGGTCCATTGCCTGGTGGCGGCCTGGGAGTGGGGCGCCTATCTGGGCGAGAAGAACATGCGGGACGGCATCCGCGTCCGAGTCTCCTCCTTCACCCGCCACCAGGTCAACACCGTCATGTGCCGGGCCAAGGCCAACGGCAACTATATGAACTCCATGATGGCCCTGGAAGAGGCCCGACGGGATGACTATGACGAGGCCCTGCTGCTGGACGTGGAAGGCTATGTCATGGAGGGCAGCGGCGAGAATGTCTTTATCGTCCGGGAGGGCGTACTCTACACCCCGGACCTGACCTCCGCCCTCGACGGCATCACCCGCAGGACCGTCTTCTCCCTGGCCGCCGAGCTGGACATCCGGGTAGTGGAAAAACGCATTACCCGCGACGAGGTCTACATCGCCGACGAGGCCTTCTTCACCGGGACCGCGGCGGAGGTTACCCCGATCCGGGAGGTGGACGGGCGCACCATCGGCAAGGGCTCCCGCGGCCCCATTACCGAACGCCTGCAAGGCCTGTATTTCGATCAGGTCCACGGCCGCCGCGACGAAAACCCCCAATGGCTGACGCTGGTCTGATTCAGCCGCAAATGAACGCCGACGCGGATCGGAGGACCGGAAAATGACGGCAACCACCGAAAACAACCAGGGCGCCACGCCTGTTATCGAGATCGGCCGCGAAGCTCTGCCCCTGTCCTGTCCCCGCCCCCAGGATGAGGTGTGGAACCTGCACCCGCGCGTCTACCTTCCCCTCGAACAGTCCGGCGAAGCCGCCTGTCCCTACTGTGGCGCCCACTACCGACTCGCGGATTGAGCCCGTTCCCCGGAACGATTTACCCTGATACGGTTCGTTTCACTCGCCCCGCATCCTACGGCTACCGACTCGCGAACGGTGTACCCTCGCTTGGGCGCGTTTGGGGGGCTCCCTGCGGGCGCGACGAGAAACGGTCATCCGCGCGGCATTTGCGCGACCGCCTGGAAATCCACTACACCCCCAAGCCTGGCAGTTGGTCGAAGATCGCTGAAAGCGAACTGAGCATACTGACCAAGCAGTGTTTGAACCGCCGAATCCCTGAGATCGAAACCCTCCGCCGTGAGACCACGGCTTGGGCGGAACAGCGCAACCAAGAACCGGCCGGTGTTGACTGGCAATTCACCACCGAAGCGGCTCGCATCAAACGCAAGCGTCTCTACCCACAATAGCAAGCGAAATGATGGCCCCCAGCGAGGGCGCATCTACAGGAAAAATAAACTGGAACTAGGCACTAGCCGTCCAGGGATGGCGAGCCGAAGTAGGCCAGCGGCACTTGCTTTTTCTGCCGAGCCCGTAGTGCGTAGATACTCTGTTCCACTGCAAGTCCGATGTGCCTCCAGTCCATAAGCAGAATGAATCAGGCCGCCGCTTCCGGCAGGGCGTAGAAGCGGTGGCTCTCAAAGGGGGTGCGCGTCTTGAGCATGGCATGGATGGCATGCAGGAGCT
>JAIZWN010000312.1 GCA_020443945.1 Candidatus Thiosymbion ectosymbiont of Robbea hypermnestra
CGCTCGGTGCTCTCCTCTCGCTTGGGCGCGGTTGGGAGGGCTCTGAGGGTGAAAAATAAGGTGAAACGGGGCACTAGTACCCATTGGCTTATCCCCGCAGTACCAGCTTGCGTAGATCGAGTTCAGGAATACCACCAAACTCCTGGTCATTGCTGAGTAATACTGCGTTCCGGCTGATTGCAGTAGCAGCGATAATGGCATCCGGCAGTTTCAGGCGCTGTTGAAGACGTAATTGGATCGCCCGTTGTTTCACATCGCTGTCGATGCCGATGATGTCCAAGTCGTCGATAAAGCACTGGAGCCACATCCGCTGATCTTCCGTCAATCCGGCAAAAGAAAGCAATTCCATCTCTGTAATCACTGAGATGGCATATTCACCAACGGGCAGGTTCTCCGCCAGCAACCCCTTATGCAGATAGATCACTGCATTGGTATCCAGAACAGCTTTCACTTCCATTCGCCCCTGGCCTGCCGTTGGTAATCCAAACCATCAACCGGCCAGTCAACCCTGTTATTGTATTGCATGGGGTCGATCGTCTTACTGTCACTCCTGGGGACATCCGGTAACAAAATCACAAACCGGGCATTCCGGCCATATAGCCTGTGGTATCTTTCCGGCACATGAATATCACCACTGCCGTCGATGGTGGCTTCAAATTCTATTGCCTGCATCCGGTTGACTCCTGTTGCGTTTCAAGCACTAACGAATAAGGGATCATGGTTCGCTTCGCTTGCGCGATCTATCCTCATTCGTTAGCTATTTCTTTCGCCGCAATTTCCATAACCATCCTACGACTGGCACCAATATCATAGGCCAAAGCCACTCCCCATGATCCTTGAGAAACGTCTCCAATGTTTGCGCTGGTGTAATACAAACCTCTATGTATCTATCAAAGGTTCTGATGGCACGTGGAGTGCTACGCCCATTGATTTCCAATAGAGCTGTCAGAGTTAGATGTAATTTATGTTTACCCTTTTCTTTTGGGTGTATTTCCCATTTCCATTCTGTCCGTTGATCTTTTGATACTGCTTGTTCCTCGGGTGTTATTGCTGTTATCTGAAACATATAGCCGGACAGGCGAGCCTCCATCCTGTCACTCACCTTGATTGAAGCCCCAATCTTTTCACCTTCCTCCACGATAGATCGTCTCAGTATTTCTTCGGTTTCCGTGAGACTCAGAATAAGCTGGATTTGAGGAGAATCATCTATATTAACTCTTGTAGGAATGTTGAAAACAACTACTCCAAATTCCATTTTGCTTAGAATTCTGTCAAGGTCTTCCCATATATCTTTTCCCGCATTTATTGAGTTTTTCCCTGAAATAATATATGGAGGTATATTAGCATTTTGCCACATCGAAAATCCGGGATAATGTTCCAGCATGGACGATATAGAAAATAGAATGAACAGCCCGCACTGATGCGGTTCGTTTCACTCACCGCATCCTACACGAGCTGCAAGTCCGAAGCCTTTCAGCAGGTCCGCACAGCGGACCCTACAACAATCAAGTTAGCGTAGGGTCCGCTGTGCGGACCTTCTCAATGTCAACGTACTCTAGTGCCCCGTTTCACCTTATTTTTCACCCTCAGAGCCCTCCCAACCGCGCCAAGGCGAGAGGAGAGCACCGAG
>JAIZWN010000313.1 GCA_020443945.1 Candidatus Thiosymbion ectosymbiont of Robbea hypermnestra
CGCTCGGTGCTCTCCTCTCGCTTGGGCGCGGTTGGGAGGGCTCTGAGGGTGAAAAATAAGGTGAAACGGGGCACTAGGGATGCCCGCGGACTCGTCCCTGGAAGCGGTCCTGGATCGCCTCGGGGAAGTGGAGACCGGCAAGCGTCGCCTGCTGCTGCTGGACGAGGCGGATGTCTTCGTGCAGCGGGACGCCGCGCGCGGCTATGCCTGCCTGAACGGCTTCAGAAACCTGAGCGAAGAAGGCCGCTGCCAGTTCATCCTGGCCGGTTTCTGGAGCCTCTACCGGGCGGCCAGCTTCGATTACCAATCGCCGATCAGGAACTTCGCGGAAACCATCGGCCTCGGCGCCCTGGAGCCGGAGGCCTGCCGGGAGCTGCTCCTCGAGCCGATGGCGGCCCTGAACCTGGGCTACGTCTCCGACGCGCTGGTGACGCGCATCCTGGACCTCACCGGCGGGCGCGCCAACCTGATCGCCATCCTCTGCGACCAGATGCTGCGGGACCTGGGGCTGGCCCAACGGGAGCTGACCGAGGCGGACCTGGAACGGGCCCTGGCGAGCCGCTCCCTGCACGGCGCCCTGGAGGGCTGGACCAACCTGACCGAGGACGAGACCGCGAGCCGGCTCGACCGTTTGATCGTCTACGGCCTGATCGACCAAGAGACATTCACCCTGGCCGAGGTGCTGGAGTTGTTGGCGGAAATCGGATACCGGACCGAACCGGAGCGGGTGAGGGAATCCCTGATCCGGCTGGAGCTGGCCTTCCTCGTCGGCCGCGACCAGGACCGCTTCCGGTGGCAGGTGCCCCTGTGGCGGCAAGGGGTGCTCGCCGAGGAGCCGCGGAAATGGGGTCAGGTCTTGACCTGTGCCTTCAAGGGTCACGGATCAAGACCTAATCCCCTTCCCCCTATGAAGGCACAGGTCAAGACCTGACCCCATTTCCTCGAGGGCGAAGAGCCGGTTCGGGGTGAGCTGGCAGTGGCCGGTGCGCCGGGCGTGCTTGAGACTTTCCCAGGTGTAGGCCTGGGCCTCGGCGACGGCCTGCTCCAGGTCCAACCCCCGGACCAGGCGGGCCGCGATGGCGCTGGTCAGGGTGCAGCCGGAGCCATGGTACAGGCCGGCGAGGCGCGGCCAGGACCATTCCCGGCGACTGCCGTCGCGGCCGTAGAGGCGGTTGATCACCTCGGCACCCGGCGCATGGGTGCCGGTAATCAATACCCAGGAACAACCGGTCTGCAAGAACCATCGGGCGCAGTCGTCCGGCTCCTCGCAGCCGCTCAGGAGCCGGGCCTCCGGGAGATTCGGCGTCGCCAGGGTACAATGGCCGAGCAGGCGGTTGCGCAGCTGATTCACCAGAGCGGCGTCCCCCACCGGCTGCCCGGCGCCGGAAGCGAGCACCGGGTCCAGGACCAACGGCAGCCGCGGGTGCCTGGTAGCGAGGTCGCACAGGACCCGGATCACCGGCGAGCTGCCGAGCAGCCCGATCTTGAGCGCGCCGACCCGGCTATCGGCGAGAAGCAGGCGGCATTGCTCCGCGACCGTCTGGGACGGTTGGGGCCGCAGCCGGACGAGACCGCAGGTATCCTGATCCGTCAGGCAGCTGAGGACGGGGCAGGCATGGACGCCGGCCGCCCGCGCGGCCTCGGCGTCGGCCTGAATACCCGCTCCGCCGCTGGGGTCGTGCCCGCCGACACAGAGCAGCACGGGTTGGAGATCATTGCCCATCGTGTTCTACCTGATAGCCTCCGTCGGCTCCCGAGAAAACTACTGGATTTGGGAAACGCCGTATTCTACATCACGCTGGTCGATGCCCTCGGGCCCAAAGTTTGGGACCTATATACGTGACTAGCCACAGTGAGTGGTAACCGTTCAGCCCCCTCTTTAGTTTTGCCATCCCTGGCGCCTGGATTCCGGCAATCCCTGCCGGAATGACGCGGTGGGGGCTGAACGGTTACGGAATCGTGGCTTTG
>JAIZWN010000314.1 GCA_020443945.1 Candidatus Thiosymbion ectosymbiont of Robbea hypermnestra
GTCTCCTTTCCCGCCAGCTTGCCGGGCAGCGAGCGCGGGTCCATCCGATGATGGAATGGCTCCACCGGATTCGGAACCGTGGTACTCAACGGAACGATGGTGCAAAGCTGGTTCGAGCGCCGGGGCCGAGGCGAGATCACCACCACCGGACGCCGCTTGACCATCTCCGGGGCTTTGAAGCCGGTATTGAAGTCGCAGATTAGCACCATGCCGGGACGGGGATGGAAAGTGAGCGCCATTGCGGATGGAGTCTAGTACCCCATGTCACTTGATTTTGCTGCAGGGAACGCCCTCTGTGGCGTTCCGGGAGTTGTCGCCAAGGCTTCAGAACGGCAGGTCGGCCATCCCCTACGCAACATGAAAATTGAGGTGAAACAGTATGCTGCGACGACGAGGGCAAATACCCCTTCCAGGGAATGCCCCGATAGGCTCAAGCACCGTCGCAAAGGTCGAGATGAGGTGGGCCGGATAGGAGAAGCGATGAAGACACCCTTGTGAATCACTCGCTTGAAAACCGAAGTTGGCGGAGTGGACGGGACTCGAACCCGCGACCCTCGGCGTGACAGGCCGATATTCTAACCAACTGAACTACCACTCCTTGATTTTGCCGAGGGTTCGCAAAAGGCGATACCCTCTTGTCTGGTGGGTGCTGCAGGGATCGAACCTGCGACCCTCGCCTTGTAAGGGCGATGCTCTCCCGGCTGAGCTAAGCACCCTGTAGGCGAGGTTTTTATTGTACTGCGTCCTTGAGCGCCTTGCCAGCCTTGAAGGCCGGTGTCCTGGAGGCGGCGATTTTGATTGTCTCGCCCGTCTGGGGATTGCGCCCTGTTCTTTCCGCGCGCTCCTTTACGGAGAAGGTACCGAAGCCGATGATGGACACCGTTTCTCCTTCCTTCAATGTGGTGGCTACGGCGTCTACCAGGCCTTCCAATGCCCTGCCTGCCGCAGATTTGGAGATATCGGCCGCACTCGCCATCGCATCGATAAGTTCCGACTTGTTCATTCTTCCGCCTCTCATCGTTGGTTATCAAGGACCTTACCAATGCCCCATTGGTTTGGGCCCGTCATGTTGCTTTTGGTTTACTCCCGGCGTGGGCCGACTTATAACGATCCTGCCGCCGGCTGTCAATCGGCGTCCCTCCCGTTACCGGGAGTATAGTACGCCTACCATTTCTCCCGCTCAATGATGGGTCCGCGTGCCGGCGCCTTTTTCGGCATGGGTCTCGTGCGCGGGTTTGGGTATTGCGATCGTGTCCGGCTCATCCGCTGCCGGATCGGCGGCCTTCAGTTCGGGTAGCCCATCCAGGGCGATATCCAGTACCTCGTCGATCCAGCGCACCGGCCGGATGTCGAGGTTCTGTTTGATGTTTCGCGGAATTTCGGGGAGGTCGCGTTCGTTTTCCCGCGGGATGACGACCGTATCGACGCCGCCGCGGTGGGCGGCCAGGAGCTTTTCTTTCAGGCCGCCGATGGGCAATACCTCGCCCCGCAGGGTGATCTCGCCGGTCATGGCGACGTTGGAGCGCACGGGGATCTTGACGAGGGCGGAGACCAGGGCCGTGCACATGGCAACCCCGGCACTGGGTCCGTCCTTGGGCGTGGCACCCTCGGGAACATGGATGTGGGCATCGAGTTTCTGGTGGAATTCCAGATCGATCCCCAGGGCCTGGGCGCGACTGCGCACTACGGTCATGGCCGCTTGAATGGATTCCTGCATCACGTCCCCGAGTTGGCCGGTGTAGGTGAACTTGCCCTTGCCGGGAACCAGGGCGGATTCGATCCGCAGCAGCTCGCCCCCGACCTCCGTCCAGGCCAATCCCGTGACCTGACCGATCTGATCGAATTCGTCCGCGCGCCCGAACCGGTATTTCTGTACCCCCAGGTATTTGCCAACGGCCTTGGGGGTTACGACCACCGAGGAAACGCGCTTTTTGAGCAGCACCTCCTTGACCACCTTGCGGCAGATTTTCGAGAGCTCCCGCTCCAGGTTGCGCACGCCGGCCTCGCGCGTGTAGTGGCGGATGATCTCCCGCACCGTGCTCTCGCGGATGGTGATCTCTTCCTTCTTGAGACCATTGTTTTTCATCTGCTTCGGGATCAGGTAGCGCTCGGCGATGGCGAGCTTTTCGTCCTCCGTGTAGCCGGAGAGCCGGATTACCTCCATGCGGTCCAGGAGGGCCGGAGGGACGTTGAGGGTATTGGCCGTGGCGACGAACATGACCTCCGAAAGATCGAAGTCCACCTCCAGATAGTGGTCGTTGAAGGTGTGGTTCTGTTCCGGGTCCAGGACCTCGAGCAGGGCGGAGGCCGGATCGCCCCGGAAGTCCATGGCCATCTTGTCGATCTCGTCCAGGAGAAAGAGGGCGTTGCGGGATTTCGCCCGGGAGAGGTTCTGGATGATCTTTCCCGGCAGCGCGCCGATGTAGGTGCGCCGGTGGCCGCGGATTTCGGCCTCGTCCCGCACGCCGCCCAGGGACATGCGCACGAATTTGCGGTTGGTGGCCCGCGCGATGGAGTGCCCCAGCGAGGTCTTGCCGACGCCGGGGGGGCCGACGAGGCAGAGGATGGGCCCCTTGAGCTTGCGCACCCGCTGTTGCACGGCCAGGTATTCGAGAATGCGTTCCTTGACCTTTTCCAGGCCGTAGTGGTCGGCCTCCAGCACCTTTTCGGCCTCCCGGATGTCGTTACGGATGCGGGTGCGCTTCTTCCAGGGCACATTGACCAGGACGTCCACATAGTTGCGCACCACCGCGGCCTCCGCGGACATGGGCGACATGAGCTTGAGCTTGTTGAGCTCCGCCTGCGCCTTGGCCTTCACCTCCTTGGGCATACCCGCCGCTTCGATGCGTTTTTCCAGGTCCTCGATTTCGTTGGGGGCCTCCTCCATCTCACCCAGCTCCTTCTGGATGGCCTTCATCTGCTCGTTGAGGAAGTACTCCCGCTGATTCTTCTCCATCTGCCGCTTCACCCGGCCCCGGATGCGCTTTTCCATCTGCAGGAGGTCGTTCTCCGCTTCCATGAGGCCCATCAGATGCTCGAGCCTGGATTGCACCTCGACGATCTCCAGGACCCGCTGCTTCTCGTCCAGCTTCAGGGCCATGTGCGCGGCCAGGGTATCGGCCAGCCGACCGGGCGCATCGATACTCGACAAAGACGCCAGGACCTCCGGGGGCACCTTTTTATTGAGCTTGACGTATTGGTCGAACAGGGCGGTGGCCGAGCGTATCAGCACCTCCTGTTCCCGCTCGTTCGCCTCTATGCGCTCGGTCAGAGGCAGGGCCTCGGCGCAGAAGGCGCCCTCGACCGTGATAAAGGCCTTGACGCGCGCCCGCTGGTTGCCCTCCACCAGCACCTTGACGGTCCCGTCCGGGAGCTTGAGCAGCTGCAGGATCCCGGCCAGGGTGCCTACCCCGTGCAGGTCCCCGGCCCCCGGATCGTCCACCTCCGCGCTCTTCTGCGAGACCAGGAGAATCTGCTTGTCGTTGGCCATGGCGCTGTCGAGCGCCTTGATGGATTTTTCGCGGCCGACGAACAGGGGAATCACCATGTGGGGGTAGACGACCACGTCGCGCAAGGGCAAAACGGGCACTTCCTGGGAAACCACCGCATCCAAAGAGCCGGCTATAGGGTTCTGGGCCATGAGACTGTCTATGCTCGGTTGATGTCTTGGCAGTGTTGTAACTTTGTGATCCGCGATTTTGAATCCGCAGATTACGCAGATTCTCGCCGATAAGAAAACGCAATCACCGGTGACAATCGGCGTAATCCGCGGACAACCATGACGGTGAGGGAAGCTCTCTACGTCGAATCCCGGAAACCACAAAGCGAAGACACCACCGATGTCTTGTCCTGTTCGGGGTCGCCTCCCCAGGGTTCGGGGATAATCCCCGAGGGCGCTACGGAGTGTGCCTCGTAAGGCGACACCCTCCGCGGGTAGTGGGTGAATCCTGTGTGATGTTCGACGTTACTCAGGGAGACACCTGATCACCTGAAAATTTAGGGACCTAATACCTGTACCAGTGCCTCGTTTCACCTTATTTTACGCTCTCAGCGCGGCGAGAAGCGGCCAGCCGCGAGGCGCGTGAGCGCAGGAATAGCTACC
>JAIZWN010000315.1 GCA_020443945.1 Candidatus Thiosymbion ectosymbiont of Robbea hypermnestra
GTCTCCTTTCCCGCCAGCTTGCCGGGCAGCGAGCGCGGGTCCATCCGATGATGGAATGGCTCCACCGGATTCGGAACAGTGGTACTCAACGGAACGATGGTGCAAAGCTGGTTCGAGCGCCGAGGCCGAGGCGAGATCACCACCACCGGACGCCGCTTGATCATCTCCGGAGCTTTGAAGCCGGTATTGAAGTCGCAGATCAGCACCATGCCGGGACGGGGATGAAAAGTGAGCGCCATTGCGGATGAAGTCTAGTGCCTAGTTCCAGTTTATTTTTCCTGTAGATGCGACCTCGCTGGGGGGCCATCACTTCGCTTCACGTTCTTCCGCGGTCAATGTCACAAGATATTTTTTCGCCATGGGAGCACTCCTGAATGCCGCGATCGATCCCGACCCAGTTGCCAGCAGAGTAGCAACGCGAGGCGCGGTGGCTCGTCTGTCTTATACCAGAAAAACAGATCGAAACTAGGCACTAGGGTAGTGTTGTAGTGTTGTGATCTGTGATGCTTGAATCCGCAGATTACGCCGATTCTCGCCGATGAAAACATGCGGTAATCCGTGAAAATCGGTGTAATCTGCGGACAACCATGATGGTGAGGGGAGGTCTCTATGCCAAATCCCGGAAACCACAAATCATAAGACACCACCCGATTGCCGCGTGAGCACCGTCACCGGCACCCGTTCCAGGGCAAGCGCCGTCTCAGTGGGGAATCGACCGATGAAAAGGGATGGAGCATTCTTGTAAAGTATTCGCTATAATTGGCGCGGGTTCGCATTCAGGCGATTCCTAAAAAAGCAGGCCCCGGCGCGGTTGCAGCCGTACCGAGGCCCTAACCACAACCCAACCTGTCAAGGAGGTTCGGCCATGGCTACTGCCAATTTTACTCTCACTCTGACCGGCGAGACCATCGCTAACATTCGGGATGCCCTGCTGATCGGGCTGGCGTCTTACGGCGAGATCGAGCGGTTATCCGCTGCCCAGGAAATCCGGGCAAGCTATGGAAAGAAGATCGAGAGGGACCGGAGAGTGATCCACCCGACCGGCGCGTCGGATACGGTATCTTGCTTCGCCGCCGCCCTGCGTGCCTTGGGCTGATGCGTGACGCACGCAGCGAAAAAAAGGGCCGTCATCCACAACAAACGGCAGTAGCAAAAACAGGCTAACTTACTGATTTTCCAGTTGTAGCTTGTTGTGAGTTGCTGCTATACTTTAGTCGATGCAAAACCCCGTGGGTCGATTCCTCCGGGGTTTTGTCGTTTCCGTCGTATTTTCGTGTGTCGGGAGGTTTATATGCCCCGCTTTCGTTCCCACACGACGACCCAGGGCCGCAATATGGCGGGCGCCCGCGCCCTCTGGCGGGCCACCGGTATGCAGGACGAGGATTTTGAGAAACCCATCGTCGCCGTTGCCAATTCCTTTACGCAATTCGTCCCCGGCCATGTGCACCTGAAGGACCTCGGCCAACTGGTGGCGCGGGAGATCGAGCGGGCGGGGGGCGTGGCCAAGGAGTTCAATACCATCGCGGTGGACGATGGCATCGCCATGGGGCATGGGGGCATGCTCTACTCACTGCCTTCGCGGGATCTGATCGCCGATTCCGTGGAATACATGGTCAATGCCCACTGCGCGGATGCCCTGGTGTGTATCTCCAATTGCGACAAGATCACGCCGGGGATGCTGATGGCCGCCCTGCGCCTGAATATCCCCACGGTCTTCGTCTCCGGCGGCCCCATGGAGGCCGGCAAGCTGATCCGCGGCGACGGCGAGATCCGCCTGGATGTGGTGGATGCCATGGTGGTGGCCGCGGATCCCGACGAGAGCGACGCCCAGGTGGCCGAGTACGAACGCTCCGCCTGTCCGACCTGCGGCTCCTGCTCCGGGATGTTTACGGCCAACTCCATGAACTGTCTGACCGAGGCCCTGGGTCTGAGCCTGCCGGGCAATGGCTCTTTGCTGGCGACCCATGCCGCGCGGCGGGAACTCTTTCTGGAGGCCGGGAGGCTGATCGTCCGGTTGGCGAAACGCTATTACGCAGAAGACGACGGGAGCGTGCTGCCGCGCGCCATCGCCGGCTTCGAGGCCTTCGAGAACGCCATGAGCCTGGATATCGCCATGGGCGGCTCCACCAATACGGTGCTCCATCTGTTGGCCGCCGCCCATGAGGCGCGGGTGACCTTCACCATGGCCGACATCGACCGCCTGAGCCGCAAGGTCCCGCATCTGTGCCAGGTGGCGCCGGCGACCCGGCGCTACCACATGGAGGATGTCCACCGGGCCGGGGGGGTGATCGGCATCCTGGGCGAGCTCGACCGCGCCGGGCTGATCCATCGGGACCCGCCGACCGTTTTCAGTCCCTCCCTGGGCGCGGCGCTGGATGAGTGGGACCCGGTGCAGACCCGCGCGGAGAAGGTGCATACCCGGTATCTCGCGGCCCCCGGCGGTCGTCCGACGCAGGTCGCCTTCAGCCAGGACCGTCGCTGGCCCGACCTGGATCTGGACCGCGCCGCCGGCTGCATCCGGGACCTGGCGCATGCCTATAGCCGCGACGGAGGGCTCGCCGTCCTCTACGGCAATCTGGCGGAGCAGGGCTGTATCGTGAAGACCGCCGGCGTGGATGCGGCGAATCTCACCTTTTCCGGGCCGGCGCGGATCTATGAGAGCCAGGAGGCGACGGTGGCGGCAATCCTGGGCGACCAGGTGAAGGCCGGAGAGGTGGTGGTCATCCGTTACGAGGGACCCAGAGGCGGTCCCGGTATGCAGGAGATGCTCTACCCCACGAGCTATCTGAAAGCCAAGGGATTGGGCAAGGTCTGTGCCCTGATTACCGATGGCCGTTTCTCGGGCGGGACCTCCGGCCTGTCCATCGGCCATATATCGCCGGAGGCCGCGGAGGGTGGAGCCATCGGACTGGTGCGGGAGGGTGATCGGATCGAGATCGAGATCCCGCACCGCCGGATCCAGCTTCAGGTCCCGGACCATGTGCTCGCGACACGGCGCCGGGACATGGCGGCCAAGGGTAACCGGGCCTGGCGGCCGGAACAGCGGGACCGCCCCCTGACCACGGCGTTACGGGCCTATGCCGCGCTCACCACGAGCGCGGCGCGCGGCGCTGTCCGGGATCTCTCGCGGCTCGACCCCCCGGAACATGAGGGCGGGAAAGCGTAGCGCATCCCGCCGCGGAAAACGCTGCCCATTCCCGCCCTAGGTGGCGTTCTCAATTAACCGAATCCCCCGAAAATCAAACGCAGCAAACCCATACCCTTGTCGGTGGGTCACCGCCTTCAGCGTTCTCACACCAAGCCACCAAGCCGCGAAGAATTC
>JAIZWN010000316.1 GCA_020443945.1 Candidatus Thiosymbion ectosymbiont of Robbea hypermnestra
GTTCCGAATCCGGTGGAGCCATTCCATCATCGGATGGACCCGCGCTCGCTGCCCGGCAAGCTGGCGGGAAAGGAGACTTGGGCGAAGTGCGATATGTTGGCTACCGTCTCCTTGGAGCGGCTTGACCGGGTGATGGTTAGGAAAAATCCCGGCGGGAAGCGGACTTACGTTACAGCTCCGGTAACTGCCGATGATCTGGAAGCAATCCGCCGGGGCGTAGTGATCGCCCTTGGGTTGCGGGACATATTGACCTCTGGGGACTTAAGAATCACAATATGAGGGTTCCCGATAAATCGGGCTTGTAAGACTACCTTCGGGTAGCAGGCCCTAGCTGGTGATGACAAACTGGCTAGGGCTTCTGATCCAAGGTCCTGCATCGCAAGGTGCAGGACCTTTTTGTTTTTGAAATTCGCCGATTCACGCCGGGACAATCCGGTGCAGCTGGCGGACATGGCGGCTGGCGCCATTACCCGTTCTTACCGGGAGGGCGATTGGTATTCCTCCATCCGTTACGGTGCGCTAGGATATACAGAGGCGTCCAGGTGGTGAAGGCGGGCATCTGCTCCGTTTCAGCCTGGGCTTCGGCACACGCTTCGATGGGGTCGATACCCGCCAATCGCCTCTCCAATGTGATTGATCTTTAGGGGCTATCCGTTCTTCATCCTTACCCGGTCCCCCATCGTGTCCGTGCCTTGGGCCGTGTGGCCCGTCGTTTCGCCTTATCTTCCCGGACAGGGAATGCCCGCCCCGGGGTTTCGGGATACCGCCCCGTCGGCCCGTAACGCTTTTCTATACAGAGGGTTCTGAAAGGCCATGTTGCAGACGATTCGAGAGCGCGCGCAGGGTTGGATCGCCTGGGTAATCGTGATCCTCATCAGCATCCCCTTTGCGCTGTGGGGTATCCAATCCTATCTGGGGGTCGGCGCGGAGCCGGTGGTGGCGACGGTGGACGGGGCCGAAATCACCGAGCGCGCGCTCGACGAGCGCTATCGGGATTTCCGGGCCCGACTGCGCGATCAACTGGGAAGCGCCTACCGCCCGGGGCTCTTCGACGCCGAGACGATGCGCGGCCAGGTACTCGACCGAATGATCCGGGATCGCCTCCTGCTGCAAACCGCCGACAAGCTGGGATTGCGTGCCTCGGACCAAGAGCTGCGCGAGTTCATCCGGAACGACCCCGCGTTCCGGAAAGACGGGCGCTTCGACAAGGCCACCTACGAGCGCATGCTCGAGCTACAGGGCCAGGCGCCGCGCCAATTCGAGGAGACTCTGCGCCGGAGCATCGTGGGTACCCAGCTCTCCCGGGCCATCGTCGCCACGGAAATCGTATCGGACCCGGAGCTTGCGCAGGCCGTTCGGCTCGACCGCCAGCAGCGGCGCCTGAGCTTCATCCGGGTGCCCAAGGCCGACTTTCTGCGCGAGCAGCCGATTTCCGAGCAGGAAATCGCCGCCTACTACGCAGAGAACCGGCCGCGGTTTCGGACTCCGGAACGGATCCGGGTGCAATACCTGGTATTGGACGCCGAATCGCTCACCCCCGCCGAGACGCCCGACGAACAGGCGCTACGCGCGCACTACGAAGCGGAACGCAACCGCTTCACCCGGCCGGAAAGGCGCCAGGTACGCCATATCCTGATCGCCCTGGACCCGGAGGCCGATGGGGAGCAAGAAGCCGCGGCCAAGGCGGAGAGCGCGGAAATCCGACGGCGGATTGTGGGCGGAGAGGACTTTGCCGCATTGGCGCGGGAGCTCTCCCAGGATGCGGGATCGGCGGCGCGGGGCGGGGCGCTCGGATTCATCGAGCGGGGCCTGATCGACCCCACCTTCGAGCAGGCCGCCTTCGCGCTCCCCGTGGGCCGGCCCAGCGAAATCGTCCGCAGCCGATTCGGCTACCACCTGATCGAGGTGACCGAAATCGAGCCGGAAGCGACCGAGCCCTTCGCGGCAGTAAAGGACCAGCTGCTCGCCGACCTGAAGCAACGCGGGAACGAAGGTCTGTTCTTCGAGCTGGCCGAGCGCCTGGCCACCCTGAGCTATGAGTCGCCGGACAGCTTGGAGCCCGCGGCCGAGGCCCTGGTGCTCGAGATTCAAACCAGCGAATGGATCGACCGCTCCGGTGGAGAAGGCCTCCTCGCCCACCCCAAGGTACTCGCCGCCGCCTTCGGCAATGAGGTCCTGGTGGAAGGCAACAACAGCGACCTCATCGAGCCCGAACACAACCGATTGCAGGCGGTCGTCCTGCGCGTGCTGGAGCACGAAGAAGCGACCACCGAGCCCCTGGACACCGTCCGCGACCAGGTCGTGGACAAGCTGCGCGACCGGCAGGCCACGGAGGCCGCCGTCGCCAAGGCCGCCGAGCTGGCGCGGGCCCTGAAGGCCGGTGAGGCCCTGGCGGCGGTCGCCGGGGATTACCCGGTGGAGGACTTCGGATTAGTCACACGGGACGCGACCCAGGTACCGGCGCAGATCCGGGACTTCGCCTTCACCCTGAGCCGCCCCCAGCCGGGCGGCGCACGTTACGGCGGCCTGTCCCTGAACGGCGGGGACGGCGCCCTGGTGATCCTCGCCGAGGTCGTGGACGGCTCCCTCGAGGCCATGGACCAGGCAACCCGCGAGCGGACGCGCGAAAATCTGGCGCAGGACATCGGCTACGCCTACTACGACAGCTGGTTGACGGAACTGGAACGCCGGGCCGACATCACACGCCCCTCACCACACTAGTACCCCGTTTCACCTTATTTTTCGCTCTCAGCGCGGCGAGAAGTGGCCAGCCGCAAGGCGCGTGAGCGCAGGAATAGCTACCCC
>JAIZWN010000317.1 GCA_020443945.1 Candidatus Thiosymbion ectosymbiont of Robbea hypermnestra
TGCCGTCACTTTGTTGTCTTTGGGTATATGCACTGAATCCCGGAAACAACAAAGTTAGAACACCACCCATGATTCGTTAGGATGATTTGTAGGATGGGCAGTGAGCGCGGTGAATATACCAATGATAGGGTAAATACCAAGGATGTCGGGAGCCGTGTCGATGATAGGGTGAACATCAAGAATAGCGCAAACCGCATCAACGAAGGAGACGCCATTGCCTATGGTCATTCCCCGGTGTGAAAGATGCGGTCCGCGTAGAATACGGTGAATTCCAATCGATGCGGTTCGCGATCGGGATTGGTGTAATCCTGCTACGGCATACCGCGCTCACCGCATCCTACAAGGGTTTGTGATATGAAGGGAGAATCGGCGCTACGATCTATTGCTCCGGACCAGCTGCCGGACCTGCTGACGCGGCTCGACGACGGCCGGACCACCGACCTGGCCCTGATCGGACCAAACGTCCCGCTTTCCGCATCGCCGGAGGACTGGCCCGAGGAGCTCCGGGGCCGTGTCCTGTATCGACTGACCGGCGAGCTGTCCGGGCTGCCCCGCGGGTTGCCGCGACTCGACCGGCTGCAAACCCTCACACTCTGGTGGCTCGGCCTGCGGCGCAAGGACGCCGCCGCCATTGCCGAGCATCTCGGCCAGCTCACCTCGCTCGATCTGAGCCTCAACCAGGTGGGCGAGGCCGGCGCTCAGGCCATCGCCGAGAATCTCGGCCAGCTCACCTCGCTCGATCTGGGTGGCAACGAGGTGGGCGATGCCGGCGCGCGGGCTGTCGCCGAGCATCTCGGCCAGCTCACCTCGCTCGATCTGGGCCACAACCAGGTGGGCGATGCCGGCGCCCGGGCTGTCGCCGAGCATCTCGGCCGGCTCACCTGGCTCAATCTGAGAGGCAACCAGGTGGGCGATGCCGGCGCCCGGGCGATCGCCGAGCATCTCGGCCAGCTCACCTCGCTCCATCTGAGCCACAACCAGGTGGGCAAGGCCGGCGCCCGGGCTGTCGCCGAGCATCTCGGCCAGCTCACCTCGCTCCATCTGAGCCACAACCAGGTGGGCGAGGCCGGCGCCCGAGCCATTGCCGAAAATCTCCGCCGGCTCACCTCGCTCGATCTGAGCGACAACCAGGTGGGCGATGCCGGCGCCCGGGCTGTCGCCGAGCACCTGGGCCAGCTCACCTCGCTCGACCTGAGCCACAACCAGGTGGGCGAGGCCGGCGCGCGGGCTGTCGCCGAGAATCTCGGCCAGCTCACCTCGCTCAATCTGAGCCGCAACCAGGTGGGCGACAAAGTCGTCGCGGCCATCGGCCGACAGCTGACTGGCCTCGTCACGCTTGATCTAAGCGAGAACAAGCAGGTCACGACGGTCACTCCGCTGGCGCAGCTGCCGCTCTCAATACTGAACATCGCGGAGACCGGGGTGGCGGACCTGTCGCCCCTGAAATCACAAGTTCTGGCCGGCCTGCCGGTCAAATGGGAGACATACGGGTCAGAGCGAGGCATTTTTGTGGAGGACTGTCCGCTGACGCATCCGTCGCCGGAGATCGTGCGGCGGGGACCGGAGGCGGTGCGCAACTACTTCCGGGAAATCGAGGCCCAGGGCACGGATCGGCTGTTCGAGGCCAAGCTGCTGATCCTCGGCGAGGGCGGGGCGGGAAAGACCAGTCTGCTGCGCCGTATGTTTCTGCCCGAGCTGGACCTGCCCACCGAAGACGAGACCACCCGCGGCATCGACATCCACCACCATGACTTCCCGCTCTCCGACGGACGCAGCTTCCGGCTCAATAGCTGGGATTTCGGCGGCCAGCAGATCTATCACGCCACCCACCAGTTCTTTCTCACCAAACGTTCCCTGTACGTGCTGGTGGACGACACCCGCAGCGATCACAAATCCATCCATGATGAGGGCTTCAAGTTCTGGCTGGAGGTGGTCGAGACCCTCAGCGAAGCCAGCCCCCTGCTGATCTTTCAGAACGAGAAGGGCGGGCGGAGCAAATCGATCGACGAGGCGGGTATCAAAGAACGCTTTCCCAACGTGCAGGAGATCCACCGGGGCAACCTGGAACAACCGGGCGCGGCGGACGGCCTGCGCCAGGCGGTGGAGTACTTCGCCCAGCGGTTGCCGCATATCGGCGAGGAGGTGCCGGTCCAGTGGGTCGCCATTCGCAAGGACCTGGAAGACCTGGCACGGACCCGGCCCTACATCCCACTGGACGAGTATTTCACGGTCTATGGCCGTCATCTGAGCCTGGATCAGCCAGGGGACCGCGACAAGGCGTTGCACCTGAGCCAGTACCTGCATGACCTGGGCGTCTTCTTGCACTTCCAGCAACCGCCGGAGCTGCGCCGCACGGTATTCCTGCAAAACCAGTGGGTGACGGAGGCGGTGTTCCGCATCCTGGACGACGAAGGGGTGAAAGCACGGCAGGGCCGATTCACCCTGGCCGATTGTGACCGGCTGTGGTCCGACCAGGGCTATGCGGACAAGGACGTGGAGCTGCGGGCCCTGATGGTCCGATTCGAGCTCTGTTACCGGCTGCCGGATACGGATCAGGAGACCTGGCTGGTGCCACAACACCTCTCGCCCTCGAAGCCGCCGGCCTTGAGCGACTGGGCCAAGCCCGGCGACCTGGTGCTGACCTACCGCTACGAGTTCCTGCCCAAGGGCCTGGTGAGCCGGCTCATCGTGCGGATGCACCGTTTCGTGCAGCAGCCGGACCAGTGCTGGTCCCGCGGCGCCCTGTTCGAGCACGACGAGACGCAAGTGCTGGTAGAGACCACCCCGCGGGGCAATGAAATCACGCTCCGTAGCCGCAGCCCGGAACAAAAGGAGCTGCTGAGTGTCATCGCCGGCGACTTGGACGCCCTGAACGACAGCTTCCCGGGACTCAAGGACAAAGTCGGCAAATGGGTACCCTGTATCTGCGACACCTGTGCCAAGACCACAACGCCCGAGTTTTTCGCGCACAAGAGCTTGTTAAAGCGCAAGCAAGATCACAAGCTGACGATTGAATGTCCGGAAAGCTACTTGAACGTAAGTGTAGTAGGGCTTTTGGAAAACATGAAACTGAAGCAACCTCCTGGAGACACGATGGACAGTGCGTCAGAACACGACCATCCAGTTGTGGTGGGAGCACATCCGACACAGCCGGATGCAAGCGCGGAAGGCGTCACGCGCGGCGATACCATACGTAACGATGAAGACCCAAAACGATTCGAGGCCACCTTCCCGTCTCCTGCAAAGCGCAAGATGGAGCCAAAAATCATTCGGATCTTTCTCGCATCGTCAAGCGAACTCCGCAAGGATCGCGATGAATTCGAGATATATTTTCGGCGTCAAAATGATCGCTTACTAAAGGAGCAATTGTATCTCGAAATTGTCCGCTGGGAGAACTTCTTAGACGCGATGTCATCCACACGTCTGCAGAATGAATACAACGAGGAGATTCGCAGATGCCACATCTTCGTCTGCCTGTTCAAGACAAGAGCGGGGAAATTCACAGAAGAAGAATTCAACGTTGCCTATCGAAGATTTCGAGATACAGGCAAACCGTTCATATATACGTATTTTCGAAAGGCTAACATATCAACACTCGACAACAACCGTGACGACATCAAATCACTGTGGCGACTTGTGGACAAGATTAAACGGCTCGATCACTTCTACACTCCATATAGTTCACCTGACGGTCTGGTTAAGCACTTTCACGACCAGTTGAACAAGCTGCGTAATGCTGGACGCCTTCAGTGACGTACGCTTTGTGGTATGCGGTGAGAATTAGGAGGCACCGCTCGCAACTTCCTACTTCCGGCAACAGAACGACCGCTTGCGCAAAGAGGGCCTGTACCTGGAGATCGTCCGCTGGGAGAATTTTCTGGACGCCATGTCGAGCACGCGACTGCAGGATGAATACAACCAGGCAATCCGCAATTGCGACCTGTTCGTCAGCCTGTTCAAAACCAAGACGGGCAAATACACCGAGGAAGAATTTGACGTCGCCCACCAGACCTTCCAGGACACCGGCAAACCGCGAATCTACACCTATTTTCGGAAGGCCACCGTCTCGACCAACGCGAGCAACTGTGACGACCTGATGTCGCTGTGGGAGTTCCAGAAGAAGCTCCAGGACCTCGGTCATTTCCACACCGAGTACGAATCCATCGACGGCCTCCAGAAACAGTTCCGGGATCAACTGGACAAGCTACGGGATGATGGTCCCCTGTGAGCGGTGCAACCCATCAGACTTGGAGAGTTCTCATGAACAGCGCGGAACAACTCGAACGCGCCTATACCGAGGCACTGGCCCAGCTGCGTCTTCATCCCTCGCTCATCTGGACGCGAAACAACTTCTTTTTGTTGGTCAATAGTGGGCTGTTCGTTTTCGCCGTCAGCGGTCAGGCCGATGCCTGGCAGGGACCCCCGCTCCTGGTCCCGATTGCCGGCCTGTTTCTCTCGTCGATCTGGATCTGGGTGAATATAGCCGGCCAACGTCTGCAAAGACGGTGGCGTGCATTGGTACTCGACCTCGAAACAGAGCTCTTTCGACCCGAAGCAGGAGAAGCCGCCGTGGCGGGACCGCTCACCCGAGCAGCCACCACGGCCAGGGAGGGAAGCTCCTGGCTGGTCTCGATCACCTCGGCCTTGATCGTGCTGGCCATAGGCTTTTTTCTGGGTTGGGGCTACTTTGTCGTCCTGGCGGTGGTGTCTTAGGGGGCGTTCTCAATTAACCGAATCCCCCGAAAATCAAATGCAGCAAACCCATACCCTTGTCGGTGGGTCACCGC
>JAIZWN010000318.1 GCA_020443945.1 Candidatus Thiosymbion ectosymbiont of Robbea hypermnestra
TGCCGTCACTTTGTTGTCTTTGGGTATATGCACTGAATCCCGGAAACAACAAAGTTAGAACACCACCCATGATTCGTAGGATGGGCAGTGAGCGCGGTGAATATACCAATGATAGGGTAAATACCAAGGATGTCGGGAGCCGTATCGATGATATGGTGAACATCAAGAATAGCGCGAACCGCATCAACGAAGGAGACGCCATTGCCGATGGTCATTCCCCGGTGTGAAAGATGCGGTCCGCGTAGAATACAGTGAATTCCAATCGATGCGGTTCGCTCCGCTTACCATATTATTTGATGCGATCTCCATGTTTACCACATCAGGGTATGGTTTGTCGTGCCCATCACATCATGTCGCTCCGCTCACTGCCCATCCTACGAAACCTAAACTGAAACCAGGGTATTCAAAATGATGAGACATTGTTTTTTGGTATTTTTCCTTTTGAACATATGCCATGCTCAAGACATTGTATATACTCAAGATACTGTATATGCTCAAGATGTTGTAATAGATACGACACCATCGGTTGCCGAAGAAATAAAGGAAAACCTGATGACTTTGCTTCAATATGAAATACAAGGGGAATATCAGAGGGCCTATGATTCGATGACTGATGACGTCTTCAAATCTATCATGGACCAGGACATATATCGGGGATGGGCCAAAAATAAGTTTAAAGATTCAACACATGTTCCGCCATTGAGATTCGGTTCATTTTTTGTCAAGAAAAAAACGAGAATGGGTGATAGAGTGACCTATATGGTTCAGTTCACTTTGGTGGATAAAAAAGGGAAAGTTTTAATTTCAGACGATAGCAGTTGCTATATGTTTTCCAAGGCCCAAGGTACTTTCAAATTACACCTTTTCGTATTTGACTGTGACCCATAGAATTGAAAATTCAACGGCCGGGATTCATCATTTCAATGATAGCCCGCGTAGGGCGGGATAGCGTAGCGTATCCCGCCATCTCGGGATCGGCGGGATACGGCCATTCCTGGCCTATCCCGCCCTACGGTCCTACGAAACCTGCATGATTCGGTGGTGTTGTAATTTTGTTGTCCCTGGGTATATACGCCGAATCCCGGAAACAACCAAAACAAGTTACGGTTTTGTC
>JAIZWN010000319.1 GCA_020443945.1 Candidatus Thiosymbion ectosymbiont of Robbea hypermnestra
GTTCCGGTGACTGGCCATCCCTGGCACCTGGGTTCCGGCACTCCCTGCCGGAATGACGGCCAACGGGCGCCTTACCCGTGACCCACGATCCCTTTGTGGCTTGGTGTCTTGGTGTGATGTTCGACGTGACTCAGGGAGACACCTGAATCACTTGAAAACTTACCACTATCCCTGTAAGCGGCCGGTGAAACGAAAGTTGAGGACCTGCCCCCGAGGATACTCGCATGAAGCTCAAACTGACGAATTTCAGCCTGCGCTTCCCCTGGGTCATCGTTCTGCTCACGCTCATCGCCACCGCCTTCGGTGGCGTCCAATTCCCGCAGGTGCGGTTCGATAGCGATCCGGAGAACATGCTCGCCGCCGACGAGCCGGTGCGCCTGTTTCACAACCGGAACAAAGCCGACTTTGACTTGTACGACATGGTCATCGTCGGCATCGTCAACACAAGCCATGCCGACGGGGTGTTCAACGTAGAGACGCTCGGCCGGGTCGAGCGCCTCACCCGCCAACTGCTGAGCCTGCGGCAAAACGCCGACGGGCTGCCGGAGATTACCGTACCCGAGCCCTTCGTGCCCGACCTGCAACCGGCAAGCGCGCGCAAACGGATCTTGTCCAGGGTATTCGGAAACGACCCCAATGCCCTCTTCGACGAAAACGGCGACAGCGCGATCGTAAAATCGGAGCTGGTCAGTCCAACGGTGGTCGACAACATCAAACAGGCCGAACACGGCGCGCTGAGAATCGAATACCTCATGGAACAGTCGCCCACCACGCGCGACGAGGCGCTGGTGATCCGCGACGATGCCCTGAACAACCGGCTCTACAAGGGCACCCTGGTCTCCGAAGACGGAAAGGCGATTGCGCTCTACTTCCTATACGCACTGGAAGTTGATTCTGGTGCTCAGCGTGCTCACCGTGGTCGTATCCGCCGTCGGCATCCAACACATCCAGGTCAACGACAACCCCATCAAGTGGTTTACTAAAGACCACCGCATCCGGGTCGCCGACGACGTACTCAACCGCCATTTCGGCGGAACCTACATCGCCTACCTCACCCTGACGCCGGACGGCCCCGACGCCTGCACCCATGCCGAGGCGCTCGAAGACATGGCGGCTATCGCCCGGCAACGTTTCGCGGCACGGCTGCCGGAGCAGACCGAACGGTTCATCGCCCTGCTCGACGCGCGGCGGGCCGAATACCGCGCTCTCGACACCTGTGATCCCGACCGGAACTTCGACGACCTGATCGGCGCGGCCGAACAGCTCGATCAGGCCGTCATCGCGCCCTGGATCGCGCTCGGCGACGAAATCAACTACCTCGAGCCCGCCGCGCTCGCCTCGCCCGCTACCCTGCGCGCCAGCTTGTCCAATCCCCCGGCCGGACTCTTCCAGGACCTGGCGGGCCTGTCCGGCGAGGCGCTCCGCGAGGCCGCGCTGGCCATCACCGACCAATACACCGGGCTCTCCTTCGCCCGCTTCCTGCACGCAATGCGCGCGGAAATCACGGCCCCGCCCTTCAAGCAGCCCGCCATGCTGCGCTGGACCGGCCGTCTGCAGGAACATCTGGCCGCACTGCCCAAGGTCGGCAAGGCCGGCTCGGTGGTCAACGCGCTCAAGAAGGCGGCCTATGAGCTGCAATATATCGATCCTGCCGGCGTACCGGACGAATTGCGCGCGGAGGTGGCACGGAAGAACGCCGCCAACGACCAGGTACCGAAGAGCGCCGCTGCCTGCGGACAGGTCTTTATCCAGCTCGAAGGGATGAAGAATAAAGACAACCTGTTCCATCTGGTCACGCGCGACTATCGCCGAGCCAACATCTGGTTACAGCTCACCAGCGGCGACAACATCGATATGGCTTCCGTCGTCAAGGCAACGGAGGCATTCATCACCGCCAACCCGCCGCCGGTGCCGATGCGGGTCCGGTGGGCCGGCCTCAACTACCTCAACGTCGTCTGGCAGGACAAAATGGTGGCCGGCATGTTATCCGCCCTCGGCGGCAGCTTCCTCGTCGTGCTGCTCATGATGACGCTCCTGTTCCGCTCGCCGCTCTACGGCCTGCTCGCCATGGTTCCGCTCAGCGTCACCATCACCCTCATCTATGGTCTCGTCGGCTGGATCGGCAAGGACTACGACATGCCCATCGCCGTCCTCTCCTCGCTGACGCTCGGGCTGAGCGTGGACTTCGCCATCCACTTCCTCCAACGCGCCCGCGAGCTGCAAAAGAGACTCGGCGATTGGTCCCGGGTCATCCAGGAAATGTTCAAAGAGCCGGCGCTGGCGATCAGCCGCAACGCCATCATCATCTCACTCGGATTCCTGCCGCTGTTGCTGGCCCCGCTGGTCCCCTACCGTACCGTCGGCATCTTCCTCGCCACCATTATGGCCGTCTCGTGGCTGGCCACCCTGTTCATTCTTGCCGCCCTCGTCACCGCCCTGCAAAAATGGCTGTTCAAAACAAACGGGACTCCCTCCCGCGTCGCGCCAAGCCGTGTTTAATACGGAGTGATCCTAAGTACTTAATTCCAATAGGACAGGATTAACAGGATTTTCTTAGATTTTCAGGATTCTTTATCTTGTTGTCCTGAATTTCCGTTGCACAGTGACACAAATTGAAACGAAGGAAAATCTTGTGAATCCTGTTAATCTTGTACCATTGGCTGACAGCACAAATCTCGAAGAACTGCTGGTAGCGTTCAACCGGAAATTCATCACGACACATTTAAATTCAATGAGGCTGGAGACCTCATCCACGCGAGGAAAACCAAAAATGAACGTACTGATTACCGCTGTATTATTACTGGCATCCATGAACACCTTCGCCCTGACGGCCGAGGCGATCGTCACCAGAGCCAACCAGGCGGTCTACTACCCCGGAACCGACGGTAAAGCCGATGTAAAAATGGTAATCACCGACGCCGACGGCGGCAAACGCATCCGCAAATTCCGCATTCTGCGTCTCAACACCGGTGGGGGGACCCAGAAGTTCTACCTCTACTTCAAGGCGCCCGCCGACGTGCGCCGCCAGGTATTCATGGTCTGGAAAAAGGTGCGACCGGGACAAAACGACAACCGTTGGCTCTTTCTGCCCGCGCTTAGTCTGGTCAAACCCATCGCCCCCAGCGACAAGCGCACCTCCTTCGTCGGCTCCGATTTCGTCTACGAAGATGTCTCCGGCCGCGCCCTGTGGGAAGACAAGCATGAGCTGATCGGGGAAACCGGCCGGCACTACCTCATCAAAAACACGCCCCGCAACCCCCGCGCGGTGAAATTCAGCACCTACACCGTCACCATCGACAAGGCCACCTTCCTGCCGGTCAAGGCCGAATACCTCGACAAAGACGGCAAGCCCTTCCGGCGCGTCCGGGCCCTCGAAATCAAAAGGATTCAGGGCTATCCAACAGTCGTAAAGGCGCGCGTCGATGACCTTGCCCGCGGCACGCACACCACCAATACCTTCAGCAACATCAAATACAACAACGGCCTCAAGGAAATGATCTTCACCGAGCGCTTCCTGCGCCGTCCGCCCCGCGAGGCAACACGCTAAGCCCCTCGCCCCTGGCGGGAGAGGGGTGGCAGGGAGAGGGGGAATCAAAGGCTCGCTACGGCCAAAAGCCCCTCTCTCTGGCTCCCACGCTCCAGCGTGGGAGCAATTCCAGACGCTCCAGCGTCCTGAAATTCTGGCCGCTGGAGCGGCC
>JAIZWN010000320.1 GCA_020443945.1 Candidatus Thiosymbion ectosymbiont of Robbea hypermnestra
GTTCCGGTGACTGGCCATCCCTGGCACCTGGGTTCCGGCACTCCCTGCCGGAATGACGGCCAACGGGCGCCTTACCCATAACCCACGATCCCTTTGTGGCTTGGTGTCTTTGTGTGAGAATTGAGAACATCCCTTAAGGATTTCCGCCATGCAGCATCAGGTACCGGTTTCCCGTCGCATGTCCGATACCTACCACCCGCACGTATTGCTGTTGGCAAGGGCGCTTTCCGGTAGACGGGTGCAGGTTCCCCGCGGCTCTGAAAAAGCCACGACGCGGTTGCTGAAAACGGCGCGGAACCATGGTGTCGAGGCCATGTTCGACCGTCGCAGGCAGGAAGGCGTCGTACAGGGTCTGGTTGACGAGGACCGCACGGCGTCGAGAGCAAAGAATCGAGACTATGCCGCCCATGACCTGATGTTGACCGCCGTCATCAGGCAAACGCTCGATCTGCTGGCCGCGGCGAATATCCCCGCGCTTCTTCTGAAAGGGACGCCCATCGGATTTCGATACTACCAGGCTCCCTATCTGAGAACCCGTTGCGATACCGATTGCTTTATTCGGGCTGCGGACAGGGAGATGGCCGCCGGGATTCTCGCGTCGAACGGCTATCGGATAGCGGGCCTGGACCAAAGATTCCACTCCTCCAGGCAATTCGGCGCTACCCGCCGATCCCGGCAGGGTTCCGCCGTGTCGTTCGATATTCATTGGAAGCTCAGCAACCGCACCCTCTTCGACGACATCCTGCCATTCGAGGAGTGCTGGAAAACCCGCCGTCCGCTCCCCGAGCTCGGCGGTAACGCCTATATGCCGTCGCCCCCTCAGCTGCTGCTGCATACCTGTATCCACCGTATCGCGCACGGCAGAAATACCATGCGCAACCGGTTGATCTGGCTCTACGACGTCCACCTGATCACCCAGGGGTTCTCGGCGGAGGATTTCGACCGGTTTCGGCGCCTGGCGATCGAGAAGCGGGTAGGTATGCTCTGTCTGGACGCGCTGGTCATGTGCCAGTACTACTTCCGCACCACCTATCCGGAACGCTATTTGGTCACGCTGACCCGCAACCGCCGACAGGAGCCCAGCGCACGCCTGCTGCGGGCATCGAAACCGAGATGGGTGCTGGCGGACCTCTGGGCACTGGAGACGCCGCGCGAGAAACTCGCCTTTTCGCGCGAGCTGCTGTTTCCTCCGCGCTTGGCCGAGGAAACCGGCTGGTTACCGAGAATGAGGACCTGGGCGGTCCATCTGCTATCTAAGATCGGATAGCGACGAGAACCGACCGGATCAGACCCCCAATTCCCGGTAAACGTCATAGGTCTTTCGGAACACGATTCGCTCGTCGAATTCCTTCAGCACCTTCTTATGCCCGGCAACACCGAATCGCCGGCATACCTCCGGGGCATCGCGCAAGTCCGCGATCCTGGCGCTCAGCGCCGCCACATCTCCGACGGGAACCAGGTATCCGTTGACTCCGTCCTCTACGATCTCCCGGCATCCGGGCGCGTCCGTGGCGACAATGGGCAATTCCATCGCCGCCGCCTCGACCAACCCCCTGGGAACACCCTCCCGGTAGCTCGGCAGCACGGCCAGGTCCACAGTGCGCATCAATGGCACCATGTCATCCACGTATCCGAGCACCTCGACCACGCCGGCCTCGTCCCAGCGGGCGATCTCTTCCGGCAGCACCGAGGAGGGGTTGCCCGGGTCCGGCCTGCCCGCCAGTAGAAACTCTATCTTTCCAAGCCGCGATCCCAGTCGTTTGGCCGCATCGACATATTCCCGGATACCCTTGTCCCATAACAGGCGCGAGGCGAAAAGAACCCGAAAGGGTCCATCCCGCTTCCGTTCGAGTGGGGCGAAACGGGTGGTATTTACACCGGAACTCCTGATCAGGCGAATCCGCCCGTCACCGATCAGTCTGAGCTGGGAGAAAAAGCGCGCATCGTCTGGATTCTGCAGGATAAGCCGGCTTTTGGAACCGCCGAGCGTGAGCTTGAGCAAGGACTTCACCAGCGGTCTGAGCAGCCTTGCCCGCGGGGAATCGCTGATGAACAGATGCCCGAGCCCGGTGACCGCGTTGATGCGCCGATCGATCCCGAGCCAGCGGGCCGCGAGCGAGCCATACACCACGCATTTGATGGTGAAGTTGTGGACCACGTCCGGCCTTTCCGCCCGGAAGATTTCCAGAATCCGCCTCAGCAGCTTGAGCTCGCTGAACAGGTTCAGGCTGCACCTGTCCATCGGCAGTGGAAACCAGCGAAATCCCTCCGCTTCGAGCAGGGGGCCATAATCCCCGGACGGCGACATCATTACAACCTCGATCCCTTGCTCGCGCAGAAAGCGGGCGAGCCCGAGCCGAAAGTTGTAGAGATACCAATCCGTGTTGGCAAAAAACAGAACCTTCATACGATCGGTGTTCAGGATTCAGTCGTGCTAAGGCAACAGAATATTCCGGTATGGTAACCAATACTCGGCATGGGTCGCATAGTTCAGCCAGACGAAGAGTACCGCGGCATATCCCGTGATGATGGCGAGACGAATGAGCTGCGGAGAAAATTGTCCCCACATCAGGATCGGCAGACGTGCGAATACCGCGATCTGCAAAGGCGTGAAATACAGAGAAATGCGGTCGACCGCGGTCGTTGCCAGATTGACGAGAATGACAGCGGCCAACGCGGCAATGGATAGCCAGAACCAAATACCGTAGGCGGGAAACAAGAGTTTCCACCGCTTCGCGTACAACAACAGCAACACACCGGGGACCAGGTTCATGAAGACCCTGATCTTCGCCCCCTGCGATTCCATTTGCTTGTCCACATATTCACGCCAAAGGTGGTCCTGATGTTCCGCCAGAAAAAGGTCCCACAGGCCGTAAGCCACCGCAACGACCGTTATGCCCTGCCAGAACCAACCCCGCCGATGACTGATGAGAATACCCAAAGGCACCAACAACACCGCGCTTTTGTGAAAGGTTGTACCCAGGGCGATCCAAACGAGGTAACGCAGAAAATAGCCGCGTTCTATATCGGCGAGGGCGAAAAAGAAGAAACCCAAGGCGACGCTTTGCCTCGTATAGCCCATGGCCATGACCACGATCAGATAGGGCACCGCTACCGCAAAACCCAGCCAGGGCCAGGGCAGTTGTCGGCAGTATCTGAGCAGCCCGAGAATGAAAAACGCCCCGCAAACCGTATTGACCCCGTAGATATCCCACCCCCATTTGGCCATCAGCCAGTTGAGCAACAGGTATCCGGGATCCTCCGAGAACCCGATCTCCTTCAGGGGCAGCTCGAGCGTATGGTGATAGTACTTGAGGTAGTTGGACCAGTCCCCACCGACCTGGTCCCGAAAACCGACGGCAAGGACGAAGAGCAGGCCGACGATAAACCAGGTCGAGGTCAACCGATCGGGTCGTCTCACCCCGACGAACGCCGGAAGCGCGGGAACCGTATAGAGGAACCAGTAGGCGAACATCTCAGGTCTGCGCCGCAAGCCAGGCCTGGAACATCAATACCGCCCAGAGCGCATGCTGCCGATTACGTTGTCTGCCCAGATGCTCCCGCCAACACCGGCGGATAGACACAGGATCGAGGAAACCCTCGCGCTCCAGACGTTGCTCGTTCAGAAGCTCCTCGGCCCAGTCCCGCAGGGGGCCACGCAACCACTGTGCCAGCGGGATGCCGAAACCCTGCTTGGGCCGCTCGATCAGCTCTTGGGGCACATACTTGTAGAGGATCCGGCGCAGTGGCCTTTTACCCACCCCGCCACGGATCTTCATCGCCAGCGGCATCCGCCAGGCGAGCTCCACCACCCGATGATCCAGGAAGGGCACCCGGGTTTCCAGCGAGACCGCCATGGCCGCCCGATCGAGCTTACACAGGATATCGGCCGGGAGGTAGGTCATGGCATCGAGATACATCATCCGGTGTTCAGGTTCGTGCAGCAGGGGCCATTCGTTACGACGGGACAAGAGGGTCGATACCTCCCGGGCGCCTCGGACGACGGTCGTCGGCCGTTTCCATTCGGAGACCAGGTTTCGGTAAAAATCATCGAAGTCGCGCACGCCCGATAAGGCCTCCGACAGCTTATGGGCCTTGTCCCCGAGGAGATTCGCGCGAATTTTCAATCGGCCGCCGAGCGCATCCCAGCGGTCCACGGATTGGCTCAGGATCAATCGCACCAAGGCCCGACGGGCAGGCCATGGGATCCGGGCGAGCCTGGTCCAGATGCGTTTCGCCCAGAGATAGCGGTTATAGCCTCCGAAGAGCTCATCGCCAGCATCGCCGGAGAGTATCACGGTCACATGCCCTTGTGCCTGTCGGCAAACCAACAGGGTCGGAATCTGGGAAGAGTCGGCAAAGGGCTCGTCGTAGATGTGCGGAAGCCGGGGTATGACATCCAGCGCCTCACGAGCGGTCACCCGGAACTCCGTATGATCCGTGCCCAGGTGGCGAGCGACGGCTCGGGCGTAACCGGCCTCGTCGTGGGCGGTATTCTCGAACCCGACGGTAAAGGTTTTGATCGGCGTGGTCGCCTCCGCTTGCATCAAGGCGACGATGGTGGACGAATCCACTCCGCCGGAAAGGAATGCCCCGAGGGGTACGTCGGCGATGGATTGGAGTCGGATCGACTCGCGCAGCCGCGCCTCGAGCGCACCGACCGCCGCCGTCTCGTCCCTCAGCGGGACGGCAGCTCTTGCCTCCGCGATCCGGTGCAGGGACCACCAACGCCGCAACGACAGGCCCGGCGCGTCCATCGAGGCATACGGCGGAGTAGCTGGGCGGCCGGCGACGCCTTCCCGTGCCAGCGTCAGCCGGCAGCCGGGCTCCAGCTTGTAGATTCCCCGGTAGATGGACCAGGGTTCGGGCACATAGACAAAGCGCAGATAGGTCGCCAGGACATCCCGGTCGATCGGGTTATCGAAGCCCGGAAACCGGCGTAATGCCTTGAGCTCGGAGGCGAAGACGAACCCCCCCCGGCACCATCCATAGTAGAGCGGCTTCTCGCCCAAGCGGTCGCGAGCTAAATGTAATCGCCGCTCGGTCCGATCCCACAGGGCGATGGCGAACATTCCCACCAGGCGGCGCAAGGTCGCCTCCAACCCCCACTGCTCACAGGCCGCAAGCAGGGTCTCGGTGTCCGAGTGCCCATGCCATGCCGGTGGTCGTCCCCCTCCACCTCGGAGAGAACCGGAAGCCTGATTCCCATGGATCTGCCTTTCCAGTTCCGCCCGTAGCTCGGCATGATTGTAAATCTCGCCGTTGAAGACCAACACGAACCGCCCGCTCGCCGCCGCCATCGGTTGGTGACCGGCCGGAGAGGGGTCCAGGATGGACAAGCGCCGATGGGCCAAGGCAATTCCCGCGTCCTCGTCGATCCAGCATCCGGCATCATCGGGACCACGGTGCGCCAAGGCGCCCGCCATGTGTTTCGCAACCCGCTCCGTGGCGTCCGCCCAGGTAGCCGCTCGGAAAAAAAAGCCCACGATGCCGCACATCCGTCATTCGTATCCCGTTTCAGAACATTCCGCGCGTTAATCGAGAGCGAGAGTTCAGGAAGTGACGCCGGATTGAGTGGGATCTTCCAATGCCCCGGATGATACATCCTGTACCCGGATGTTCGGATTCTTTCCCATTTTTCGGGCTTTCATGGTCGTATTTTTATATAACCCGGGTTCCACGGGTATTCAGGCATTGGTTCCGCCCACTACCAGGCCGTCGATGCGCAGGGTCGGCTGACCGACCCCGACGGGCACATTCTGGCCTTCCTTGCCGCAGGTGCCGACCCCTGGGTCCAGCTCGAGATCGTTGCCGACCAGGCTTACCCGGGTCAGCACCTCGGGGCCGTTGCCGATGAGGGTAGCGCCCTTGACCGGGGCCCCGATCCGGCCGTGCTCGATCCGATAGGCCTCGCTGGCGGAGAAGACGAATTTGCCGGAGGTAATGTCCACCTGGCCGCCCCCGAAGTTGACGGCATACAGGCCCTGGTCCACCGAGGCGATGATCTCCTGCGGGTCCCGGTCGCCGGGGAGCATGTAGGTGTTGGTCATGCGCGGCAGGGGCAGATGGGCGTAGGATTCGCGCCGGCCATTGCCGGTCGGGGGCATGTTCATCAGCCGGGCGTTGAGCTTGTCCTGCATGTAGCCGCGCAACAGGCCGTTCTCGATCAGCAGGGTGTTGGCCGTCGGGGTGCCCTCGTCGTCCAGGTTCAGGGAGCCCCGACGTCCCGGCAGGGTGCCGTCGTCCACGACCGTCACGCCGGACGCGGCGACCTGCTCGCCCAGGCGGCCGGCGAAGGCGGAGGTGTCCTTACGGTTGAAGTCCCCTTCCAGGCCGTGGCCCACCGCCTCATGCAGCAAGACGCCGGGCCAGCCGGGGCCAAGCACCACGGTCATGGTGCCGGCGGGGGCGGCGACGGCCTCCAGATTGGTCAGGGCCATGCGGACCGCCTCCCGGGCATACCCCTCGCCACGGTCCGCCGCGAGAAAATAGTCCAGACCCTGACGGGCGCCGCCGCCGCTCGCCCCCTGCTCGCGCCGACCGTCTTGCTCGGCGATCACGGAGACGTTGAGGCGCACCAGGGGCCGGACATCGGCCGTCAGGGCGCCGTCGTCCCCGGCCACCAGGATCACCTCATGGGCCGCCACCAGGCTCGTGGTGACCTGCCGGACCCGTGGATCCAGGCGCCGCGCCGCCTGGTCCACCCGGTGCAGCAGGGCGATCTTCCGCTCGTCCGGCAGGCTGACCACCGGATTGTCCGGCCCGTACAGCCGGCGCTCGACCGGTGCGTCGGCTACCCGGACCCGCCCCTCGGCGCCGCTCCGGGCGATGGCCCGGGCCGCCTGCGTGGCCTCCAGCAGGGCCGGGAGCCGCAGCTCGTCGGAGTAGGCGAAGCCCGTCTTCTCGCCGCTGACGGCGCGCACCCCCGCCCCCTGCTCGATACTGCAGTTGCCCTCCTTGATGATGCCATCCTCCAGGACCCAGGACTGGAGCCGGCTGGACTGGAAGTAGAGATCGGCGGCATCGATGTCCGGGCCCGCGAGCCGTCCGAGCAGACGGTCGAGGTCTCCGATCTCAAGCTCGGCGGGCGTCAGGATACTCTCGTGGGCGACCCGGATGGGATCCTTCATGGCTGCGGGGAGGTTTTGCGCAGGGTGTTCATCGTTTACGGATTCGCATACTAAAGCGTGCTCTCTCCACGCGCAAAGCCAATCAAGCACCCTACTCCCGAAATTCGGAAAAATCGGGATCGGAGGTAGTGGGTGAATCCCTTGAAAATTTACCACTACCCAAAAGGGGTTGTCGCGGGGTCAGCCGGCGCGGCCGGCATCGATGGCGTTCCGGATGCCGTCCCAGAAACGGATGCGGGCGCAGAGCGATTCCTCGGCGGCGGTTTCGGCCTCTGCGATCTTGTCTCTGTCATCCCCGCACAGGGTTTCCAGCAGGTGCATGGAGAGGGGGCCGTGGTAGTCATCGTCGAGCTCGATATGACGTTGGAGGTAGTAGTGAAAGGTGGGGGCCTGGAGCGCGCTGATCCGCATTTTGCCTAAGATCTGCCGGAATATCTCTGGGGTGATCCGTTCCCGCCCCAGGGCGAGCACCGCGGCCACCAGATGGGGCTTGTCCTCGCGGATGAGGCCGAAGGTGGTCTCGGTAAAATGGCGGGCCGGCAGGGGCACCAGGTCCGAGTGGAGGGCCGCGTCGAGGCCTTGCTCGCGCACCAGGTCCAGGAACTTCCAGGGCCGGTGGGCGTCGGCCCCGATCTCGTCCATCGCGTCGCAATAGAGTTCGAAATGGCTGCCGTAGATCGGGTTGTCGCCCGCGCCGGGCGCCGTATCCGCTTCCTCTTCGAGCACCAACCGATTAATGAAATGGCGCAGCCGCGGCTCCCCACGGGGCATCCAGGGGACCTCGGTCACGGTGATCTTTTGTTGCAGGTATTTGACGAGCGACATGAAATCCCAGACCGAGAAGATATGGTGGGTCATGAATACCCGCAGATCTTCGAGGGTGTGCAGCGATTGATAGAGGGGGTGCCGCGCAAGCTCTTCCCGAAGGGGAAGGATGCGTTCCATATCGAGTGTGGTCATGAGTATAGGGTGCCTTCGAGATGCGATCGTGCGCCGATTGTCGATAGTCCCGTTTCCGCGATCCGGTCAACTCGCCGGTCAATTCGGGGGTTGCTCACCGAGGTGTCCGATGCGCTGACCCATACGCAGGGGCGCGCCGGGCTCGAGCCCCGGTTCCCAGACGACCCTTTCCGGTCCGAAGAGCAGGATGACCGTGGAGCCCATATTGAAGCGCCCCATTTCCGCGCCCCGGTCCAGACGGATGGGCCTGTCTCCCCCAGGGATCGGAACCGATCCGGGGGCGGGGGTGATCCGGCCCGCCCACCGGGTCTCCATACTGCCGACGAAGATGGCCCCTACCAGGATGAGGGCCAGGGGACCGGACGCCGTCTCGAACAGACAGAGCACCCGCTCGTTGCGCCCGAACAACCGGGGCACCAGGGCCGTGGTGACCGGGTTGACGCTGAACAGCCGTCCGGGGATATGGATCGTCTCCCGCAGGGTGGCGGCGACGGGCATATGCACCCGGTGGTAATCCCGGGGGGAGAGGTAGATCGTCGCGAACGCCCCGCCCTCGAACGTCTGCGTCCAGTCCTGGCGTCCCCCGAGCAGCTCCGCCAGGGAGCAGTCATGCCCCTTGGCCTGGAAGACGCGGCCGTCGCCGATGGCGCCGAGCTGGCTCAGGATTCCGTCGGCCGGACAGATCATGGAGCCCTCCTGAACGGCGAGGGGACGGGCGCCCGGCCGCAGGGGCCGGGTGAAGAAGGCGTTGAAGCTCGCATAGGCCCTGGGGTCGGGTTCCAATGCCTCGGTCATGTCCACGCGATAATGGCGGACAAAGGCCTGGATAAGCAAGTTCTTGACCGACCGTCGGCGAATCCGGGTGACCCGAAACATCAGGGCCGAGAGTAGATGGTGGGGTAGCAGGTACTGCAAAGCCACGTAGAGGCGGTGATACCAGCGGAGTCGATCGATCATGGGCGGGGCTCGGAGTCGGTGTGGGCGGCGAGGGCGATCAGGTCGGAGGCGATGGCCGCGGGTGTCAGGGCCTCCGGAAACAGGGCCAGCAGTACTTCGATCGCTATTGCGGGCATTCATTCCGGCAGGGATTGCCGGAATCTGCCGATACCAGGGATGGTGAATTGCAGGCGCTCTCGCCGCATCAATCAAAACGAGGTACTAAGAGCGCGCAGGTCGGAGTGGCTTTGGATCCGTGCCGTCACCCGCGTGCCTGGGTCCGCCGAGCTGGGCGAGGATCCGGTCGGCGACCCGAAAGGCATTGGCGTAGATGGTCCAGGTATAGGGCACGCTGCCGCCGGTGGGCATAAAGCTGCCGTCGGTGACAAACAGATTCTCCACCTCGTGGGCGCGGCAGTCCCGATCCAGTACCGAGGTCGCCGGATCGTCGCCGAAGCGGCAGGTGCCGGCGACCAGATTGGTGGGCGGAGCGCCGGCGGCGAAGTGCAGCACGTCCTCGGCCCCCATCCGTTTCAGCACCTGCGCCCCCTTGGTGGCCAGATACCAACCGACCTTGAGGTTCTGGACATGAAAGCCGGTGCGAACGCGGGCGACCGGCAGTCCCCACTGGTCCTTGACCCGCGGGTCGAGACGGACAAAGCAATCGGCGACCGGCATCCAATCGCAGAAGGCCTCCACCTTGATGGAGATACCGTCGCGAAAGTGAGACTCCAGCCGCCGCTTGAGAGGCAGACCCCAGCGCAGACCCTCCGGTCCCTGGGCCTGATCGTGGGCGCGGGCGATGGGCGCCGGGTGCCGGTGCACGAAGTCGATGGTGCCCCCCTTGGCCGGTGGTCCGAACTGTGGGTCCTCGATTCGGTACCAATCCTGCAACGCCCGGTTGACGAAGGTGCGCGAATCCTTGAGCGCCGCCGCCTGGCTCTCCGGCAACCGGGCATAGACCAACCGCCCCGAGGCCGCGCCGCCCCCGGCGAAGAGCAGATTGCGCCCGACCTGGCCGCTGCCGTTGGCAAGCCCCCGCGGATGGCGCAGGCCGACGGAGCCGAGCAGCAAACGCGCACTCTCGATCGCCTGACAGGCCACCACATAGATGCGGGCATCGAGTCTTTGCCGGTGTCCGCCCCGGTCGTAATACTCCACCGCCGTCAGCCGGCCGGAGGGATCGCTCACCAGCCGACCGACCATGGCGTGGGGACGGATCTCGCACCGGCCCGTGGCCACCGCCTGGTCCAGCAAGGCGGCGCGGGCGCTGCCCTTGGCGCCGGTGGAGCAGCCGGTGCTGCCGCAGAGCCCGCCGTTGTAGGAGCAACCGCCCCGGCCCTGGGCGGCATAGGGCAGGATGGCCCGCGGGGTGGGAAAGGGATGATAGCCGAGCTCGGTGGCCGCCCGGTCGATCCGGGCCGCGAGCGGATGCTCGGCAAGCGGCGGAAAGGGGAAATCCGGTCGGCTGCGCGGCTCGAGATACGGGCGGGGCGTGATCCGTCCCGAGACCCCGACCTCCGCCTCGACCCGCGTGTAATAGGGCTCCAGGTCCTCGTAGGCGATAGGCCAATCCACCGGATCGGCGCCTTCGATGGGGCCGAAGAGCTCACGCAGGCGGAAATCCATCGGCTTCAAACGATGGAAGTAACCACTCATGAAATTGCTGGAGCCGCCGACGCAGCTGCCGTGCTGGAAGGTCCAGCCCGAGCGGTAGGTGCGGCCCTCCCGCCAACCGCCCTGGTCATCCTCGGTCTCCACCACCTGGGGTTCATGGCGCGGGTCCGGGGTATAGAGCCAACGCCGGCAACAGGCCAGCTCGTCCTTGCACAGCTCCCGCTCCCGGAACCAGGGCCCCTTCTCCAGTACCACCACCGAGTAGCCGGCCCGGGCAAGGCTCAAGGCCACGGGACCGCCGCCGGCCCCACTGCCGATGACACAAACATCGAAATCCCGATTCATGAATACTGATTCCTGGGCCTGCTCAATAGCTCGGAACCTGGAACGGGGGCGCTCAGTGCAGAACCTCGTCGAGACGGTCGGCGGTAAGGACCCGCTCGGACCATCTCAGCAGGGTAGGCTCGTTGGCCTGCTC
>JAIZWN010000321.1 GCA_020443945.1 Candidatus Thiosymbion ectosymbiont of Robbea hypermnestra
GGGCGGGAACGGATAGGCCAAATCTAAGGACACGGGAAACCTGTCCTCTACTCTACTGTGAGAATTGAGAACGCCCCTTGGTACCCCATTTCAGAATATTCGGGAGTGATTCTCAGACCCTGGGGGATGGCGGGAGCCTTGGGTCAGTGAGTAGCAGGCTCCGCTTCGCCTATCCCATTTGTCTATCCCACGGATTTTGTCGATCCGTCCGGTTATTCCGGGGTGTCGCTGAATAGGCCGTAATGATAGGCCCCCTCGATTACGCCGCTCGTATAATAGCCGCTCAATCCCTTGAAACCCCCGGTGGCGAAGTAGGCCTGGAGTTTCGGGTTTTCGGCCATCGCCGCCTTCACGTTTTCTACCAATTGCTCGTCGGCGTTCCTCACGAGCACCCCACGGAATCCCGCCGTCAGGGGGAAGATGTCATTCCCGCTGTCCCCGCAGAACACGACGTTTTTCTTTTCTTCTCCGAACTTCTCGGCGACGTATTCCAATGCCGTTTGTTTCGTGGCGCTGTTCGGCAGGAAATCGATCAGCCCTTTGTTGTCCACCGAATCGAAGCTGTATATGATCACTTCGTCGAACTTGCCTTTGACCCGTGTATCGATCTTTTTCAAGATCTCGTCGTTTCTTTCATGGGCCACGTAGTAGCTCTGCTTGAACCGGTTGAGATGTTCGCTTTCCTGTTCCTCGATGCCGGCGACGTCGGCTACGGCCTCCCGGATCCGATCGGCATTCCATTTGGGACTTGCCTGTTCCACATGGGTGATCCAGCCTTCATCGAAGCGCCAGTCCCCTTGCTCGTATTTCCGTATGGTGGTGCCCACGTCTCCGATCAACACCTGGGGATACCTGACGCCGTATTCCCGGATCGCGCCTTCCGTGAGCTGCAGGTTTCTGCCGGTGACGTAGACGACCAGGACGCCCTGCTTTTCCGTGAGCGCGTTGAAAAGCTCGATGGCTCCCTTGTCGGCCTCCCATTTCCCGTTCGGAAGCAGGGTTCTATCCAGGTCGGTAGCCAGTATTTTCATTATGATTTCTCCGCGTCGATGGCCAATAGGGAGTTTGCGGCAGCGTATTTATCTTCACGCGCTTGTTGATGAAATACGCTTCGATTCGTTTTTCACCGGCGAGCATCCGTGTAATCCGTGGATTCAGAATCACGGGGAACAAAGTCAGGGTACTCCCCCTTTGCTCAGGGGTACGAGAGCGTACCCTGCTCGCCGGCGGTGTCTTCGTAGGCGATGGTGAAGTCGTGGTCGCGCAGGTTGGCCTGCAAGGTGGCGGTGCTCCCCTTGTGTTTCCATGTCAGGTGCAGGCGATGGCCGTCCGTCTCGCTGACTTCCAATTCGCCGTCGAAGGCGGGGAGGCGGTTGCGCAGCTTGATGAGCGTCAGCTGGTCCCGCACGATGGCTTTGCCCAGCCCCGCCTCGATGTCGCTCAGGGTGAGGGTGGTGCGATTGATTTCCTTGTGGCCGCCGGTACCGCCCTTATCGGCCGCTGCGTAGTCGTTCTTGCCCGCGAACAGGTCGAGGTACCAGACCTGGGGGATGCCCGGCATGAAGAGCTGAATCGCCCGGGCGAGAAGCAGTTTTTGCTCGTCTTCGCCCAAGGCGCTGAAGAATGTGGCATTGATCTGGTAGTAGGAGATCTTTTTCCCATCCGGGCCGTAGAGGTTTTTCACGCGACCGCCCCGCTCGAGAACCCTGTCGATGACGGTATCGATTTCCTCATTCGAGAGGAGCCCTTTGTCCGAGAAGCCGACGAGATCCGATCCTTTCAGGTCCAGTACCGGGATGCCGTCGTGGCATCCCAGCATATTGACGGTTTGGATCTTCTTTCCCAGCAGCTCGCCGATCCACCGCAGCAAGGGTTCGTTTCTACCCTGGTCCAGCGCATCGATCACCAGGCCCGGAAAGAAGAAGTCATAGATCGGAAAGCCTTTGCCGGCGACCTCCTCGTGCAGTCCATAGCCGTATTCCGAATGGATTTCCGGCAGCAGGATCAGGCCGTGCCTGTCCGCCATCCGCTTGAGTCTTTCCAGGTATTCCCAGGTGCCCGGTTTGTTGAAGAAGTTGACCATGCCGGGCTCTTTGTGCAGATAGGCGAAGGCATCCAGCCGGATCAGGGTCGCGCCATAGTTCCGCAGCTTTTCCAATGTCTCGTCGTAGAAGTCCCATACCCCTTCGGAATTGGCGTTCAGGTCCATCTGCCCCAGGTAGCTGCGTTTTCCCTCGACGATGGAAATGACCTCTTGCGTGTAAGCGAATGATTTACCCAGATCGATTTCGGCCAGGTTTTTTCTGGTGGCGATGGCCTGATTGACAATCGCTGTGATTTCTTCGGCCTGTTTCGGCTCGATGCCTGGAATAGTCGATAGGTCCTGCGGGCCGATCGGCTGATAGTTCACTTCCTGATAGAAGGTATTCCAGTAAGGCCTTTCCGTGCCATCCGGGAAACGCACCTTCAGAATCGGCAGACCGGGTTTGCGCATGAAGAGCATGTCGAGAAATTCTTTTTTCGGCTCGATATAGCCCTCGGCGCCCGTCTCGCCGTGGGTATGCCAGAATTCATTCCAATCGATAAAGAAGTTTTTATAGGGTGATTCGTCTCCGTATTTGAGCATGTCCTGAAACTGGTGGGAGCCTACGGAAAGGTGATTTAAGACCAGATCGAACTTCAATCGGATACCGAGCTTGTCGAGCGCATCCAGATCATTCTGGGAGATGAACTCGTCGTTCAGATCGTAATCGATGATGGAGAACCCGCGGTCCAGATCGCTGTTGAAGAAGGTAGGGAGAATGTAGAACAAGGAGAAGGCGCCCGCGAGCTCCGGTTTTTCCAACATGCTTACCAGGTCGGACAGGGTCTCGCCGATGCTGTTGGGATAGGCATTCAGCATGACCCCTTTGGGAAGTTCTCGATTCATGGGAGTGGCTTGGGTGTTCATGGCAACCTGTCAGTAGATTCTTGTTCTTGTCCAACGATCATTATAAGGGCACCTTGTGCCCGTGCGGGGCCGGAACCCGAACGGGTATCGGGAATGCGGTGCGTCCATGCCAGCGGGCCTTCGTTTCCCCGAACCGTCCCGGAAATTTCTTAAGGTGCCCCGAGCCATCGGAAGCGATTATACTGGGAACC
>JAIZWN010000322.1 GCA_020443945.1 Candidatus Thiosymbion ectosymbiont of Robbea hypermnestra
TATTCCTGCGCTCACGCGCCTCGCGGCTGGCCGCTTCTCGCCGCGCTGAGAGCGAAAAATAAGGTGAAACGAGGCACTAGTCCGGTAACCGGAACATGGGGTGTCTTTCTTTTCCACCGGCCGCTCGGAGACATCATCGATACCCACGAAATCCTGATCGTGCGCCGCCTGGGTCTTTGTGAGTACGAGCCCACCTGGCGGGCCATGCAATTCTTTACCCACCGGCGTCGCCCGGACACCGCCGACGAGCTCTGGCTGTTGGAGCATCCATCCGTCTATACCCTGGGTCAGGCCGGTCGCCCCGAGCATCTCATCGATCCGGGCGCGATTCCCGTCGTCGCAACCGACCGTGGCGGCCAGATCACCTATCATGGTCCGGGACAGCTCGTTGCCTACCTGCTGCTCGACCTGCGCCGCGCCGGAGTCGGCGTGAAACGCCTGGTGCATCTCCTGGAGCGGGCCGTCATCGAGCTGCTGGCGGACTACGGGGTCGCGTCCTGCGCCCGCCCACGGGCCCCCGGCGTTTATGTCGATGGGGCCAAGATCGCGGCCATCGGGCTGCGGATACGCCACGGTTGCAGTTTTCACGGATTGGCCCTCAATGTCGCTATGGACCTGGAGCCCTTCTCCCGCATCGATCCTTGTGGTTATCCGGGACTTGCGGTGACTACGATTGCCCGTTCGGGCGTACCGGCCGCGATTGACCCCGTCGCCACCGTGCTGGCCGAGCGGATCGCGCACTTGCTGGCCCGGCGCGTTACTCTCGCTTGAAGCCCGCGCCACTGATGAGGGCTTGGTTGTTTCCAGGGTTCAATAGAGGGAACCCTTCACCTTATATCCGCCCGGAGATCGCGGGGTTGTAACACCCCCCGTTCTTCGGGTTGCCAGGGATAGAGCGACCGGGAAGGCCGCCCGCGTGTCATTTCGCCTCGGGATTGATGCGGTAGGTCCCGACGATGCTCGCCTGGGCCAGGACCCGGCCCTCGATGGCGGCCAGCGCCCGGTCGCGGTCGAAAGGCCCCTCGACGGGACAGCGTGGGCTCGCCAGGGCGTACAGGGTGAAGTGATAGTGGTGGACGATGGAGTCGTTCCAGGGCGGGCAGGGGCCATCATAGCCGTAATAATCGCCGGCCATTTCGTCATCGCCGGCAAACCAATCGGTATAGCTGTTGATGCCGTGCCGGGTCCCGTCGGGTCCCTCCGGCCCCGGTTTGCCCCGGGGGGTCACCTGGGAACAGAATTCACCCGCGGCGATGCCGCCGCGGTCCGGCTTCAGATCCACCAGTACCCAGTGGGTGAAGTCCACCCGCGGCAGGTCCGCCGGCACCTGGCGGCCTGCCTGGTTTACGTCGTCGCCGCGACTGGGCGCGTCCGAATCGTGACAGATGAGCACCAGGGAGCGGGTCCCCGCGGGGAGCCCGGACCAGGCCAGGTGGGGGTTGCGATTCGCCCCCAGGCGCACATGGGTTTCCGGGTCGGGCACGCAGAAGGCGCAGTCGGCGGGGACGGGTTGGCCGTCGGCGAGGGTGTCGGAGGTCAGTTTCATGCGGGTGCTCCGGAGGTTATGGTGGTCGATGGAACCGCAAAGGCACGGGGGATAGGAAAATGATCCCATAATCCCGCAGGATCGGGAGAGGGTGGTGTCTTATGTCGGTGGGTCACCGCCTTCCGTGTTCTCACACCAAGCCACCAAGCCACGGAGAATTCTGCCGTGGTCTCGGACGGCTCTGGGCGTTGCCGGCGCCACCGCCCCGTCATTCCGGGTGGGACCCCGGCATCCAGCGGCC
>JAIZWN010000323.1 GCA_020443945.1 Candidatus Thiosymbion ectosymbiont of Robbea hypermnestra
TACGCTCAACCCGAGGAGCTTCCAGCGTGGAAAAATGTTCTTCAATATTGCTTATCATGGGGAAACCTCCGTATGCCGTTTCCCCTACTTTCTCCTATCTACCTGTTAATATACAAGTTTATACGCGCTCGCCCTGCTCTTATATGCGTACACTCTGCTAACGTCAATAAGGAGGTGTAGACTTGAACGCCTTTGTTCCTTGAAGCAAGTAACAATCTGTTTGTAAACCAGATGTCTTCCTCCGTTTGTTCGCCTGTATTGACACCAGCACCATGCGCGACGAGATCGATAAAACAGCATGTATCCAAGTAGGCCTTCGGCATGATGGGCCTCAGTCATCGTCCCTGAATCGACCCACAAACTCATCAGTGGAAAGACCGCCAGTGAGGTTTGGCACCGACCCTAAGAAGCTGCGCATTTGTTCCGAGGAAAATTTCTTCGTGGTTCTCAACATTTCGGCGTGAACCTTTTCCACCTTGCCGGTAATCAGGTTGGCATCCACAAGCCCACCAAAATGCACATAAGCGTCCTTGTCTTCGAGTGCTTGAAAAACATTCCCATACATGGAATCCTTGTAGAAGCACTTTACAAGGTCGCCGGTATCTGCCTGCCGTAGCATGACGTAAGAATTAGCCTTATTCAAAGCATGTATTTGCCCGAATACGGCACCTACGTACTCACGTCGCATGGTTAGCGCCGAAACAAGGCCACTACATTTATGCTTGGTCAGCTCCATCCAAGAGTCAACCTCTTCTTTCTTGTTAAAAAAGCCGAATCCGATGGGCTCATCGGGATCGATTACATCTCCGATTTTTGTGCAGTTTTTCAGAGACAAGCGACGACTTGCGATAGGGAACCCCTATTCGCCCCCGATTAATTTCCACCCTGAATTTGATGGTAGCCATGTTCCGTATAAGGTCCCCATAAGCAATTTCCGAGGTTCGTTTTGTGGTCGTATCCACGGGCTCCATGAGGCTTCCTGCACTGCTTGGAGCGGATGTTTCCCCAGGACGCGAGGCGGAGACCGGACGATTATGCCCGAAAACACCGGTTCAGAGCATCTCCTGGGGATCCGCGTCCAGGGACCAGCGCACGCCGGATCCGCCCTTCAGCGCCCGCACCCTGACCAGCCAGGCCGTGAGGAATGCCTGCAGGCTGGGCCGCCGGTCCGCCTGGGCGAGCAAATGGGCATGGTAACGACCGCCGCGCCGCTCCATGGGCGCGGGGACGGGACCCGCGACGGTCACCTCCCGGCCGGCGAGATCCGTCGCCGCGTGCGCGGCCCGCTCCAGAAAGCTCGCGGCCGCCTGTTCGTCCCGTGACTCGGCGCGCATCAGGGCCTGATGGGAAAAGGGGGGCAGCGCGGCCTGCCGGCGTTCTTCGAGGGCGGCGGCGGCAAAGGCCGGGTAGCCGCGCCGTCGCAGGCTGAGCAACAGGGGATGCTCCGGGTGTCTGGTCTGCAGGACGACCCGACCGGCGCGCCGGGCCCGGCCGGCCCGGCCGGCGACCTGGACGACCAGCTGGGCCATCCGCTCCGGGGCGCGAAAGTCCGCGCCATAGAGGCCCTGGTCCAGCTCCAGAATACCCACCAGGGTCACGCCGGGGAAGTGGTGCCCCTTGGCCAGCATCTGGGTCCCCAGCAGCAGGGGGATTTCCCCGCGCCGGGCCGCCCCGAGCAGACGTTCCAGCTCGCCCTTGCGGCGGGTGCTGTCGCGGTCGATGCGCGCCAGGGGGATATCCGGGAACAGGTCCCGCAGCTCGGCCTCCACGCGCTCCGTCCCCTGCCCCAGGGGACGCAGGTCGGTCTCCCCGCAGTTCGGGCAGACCTCGGGTACGGCGCGCAGCCAGCCGCAATGATGGCACCAGAGGCGGTTGGCGGCGCGGTGCAGGGTGAGCCGGGCATCGCACCGGGAGCACTCGCCGACCCAGCCGCATTCATGACAGGTGAGCACGGGGGCGAAGCCGCGTCGGTTGAGGAACAACAGGACCTGGTTCCCGTTCCCCAGCTCCTCGCGCATCAGGCGCAGCAATACCGGCGACAGACCGGCGCGCAGGGGTTGGGCGCGGATATCCAGGGTGAGCAGCTCCGGCGGAGACGCCCCCCCGGCGCGTTGCGGTAGCTCCAGCCATGCGTAACGCCCGCGGCGGGCATTGTGCAGGGTCTCCAGGGAGGGCGTGGCGGAACCCAGAACCACTGGGCACCGGGCCTGCTGGGCACGGCGCACGGCCAGATCCCGCGCCGAATAGCGAAACCCCTCCTGCTGCTTGAAGGAAAGGTCGTGCTCCTCGTCCACCAGGATCAACCCCAGGCGCGGCAGGGGCACGAAGATCGCCGAACGGGTCCCCAACACCAGGGCGGCCTCACCAGTGGCCGCGGACCGCCAGGCCCGCTCCCGCTCACCGGCCTGCAAGGCCGAGTGCAGCGCGACCATGGGCGCCTCGAGTCGCCCGGTGAGCCGTTGCAACAGCTGGGGCGTAAGGCCGATCTCCGGCACCAGCAACAGGGCTTGGCGTCCGGCGGCGAGCAGGGTTTGCAGCAGCCGGATGTAGACCTCGGTCTTACCGCTGCCGGTGACCCCCTCCAGCAGGAAGGCGCGAAACCCCCCGAACGCGCCCTGGACCCCATCCACGGCCCGCCGCTGATAGACATCGAGCTCGGGTCCGGTGGCCGCTGCCCCCCCGGCGATCCGGGGAACCGAGGCGATCCGGCAGGGCTCGATCCAGCCGCGGGCGGCAAGCGCGCGCAGGGCGCTCCGGCAGTCGCCCAGATGCCCCCTGAGCTCGGCCCTGCCGAGGCCCGAGCGATGTGCTAAGAGCAGGCGAACAACCTGCGCCTGCCTGGGGGCCCGCGTCAAGCTGTCGGTACCCGCATGCCCTGCCGCCGTGAGGCGCCAGCCCGGCTCCCCGCTCTCCAGCGGCGGCAAGGGGCGACGCAGGCGGGCGGGCAAGGCGCCGAACAGGGCCTCCCCCGGGGCGTGATGATAATAGCCGGCCGCCCACAGAACGAAGGCGAGATCCGCGGCCCCGAGCAGCGGGATCGGGTCGAGCAGGGAAGCCACCGGCTTGAGCCGATCCGGTTCCCGTTCGGTCCGCGTTGCCAGCGCCACGATCACACCTAAGCGTTGGCTGCGCCCGAAAGGCACCAGCACGCGCATACCGGGGGCCGGGGTATTTTCGGTCCGGGCGACGGGCGGCAGATAATCGAACAGACCGGCAACGGGCGCGTCTACGGCAACCCGCAGGATGAGCGGCGTATCGGTAGACATCGCATGAGTATAAAGGCTCCCGACAAACCGGTTCCTGGTAAACCGGATTTTCCCTCGAACGGGGTTAACCCCTTATCCCAGCGGAACAAATTCCAGCTATGCACAAAATCTGTGGATAACTCTGTGGACACTTTCCCCGGATGGGCGTCCATGGTTCATGAATCGGTAGTGCTGTGATCTATAGGATGATAGGACAGGCAAAGCCTAGCGTGGTCTCGCGCCCCATCCTACAGATTTT
>JAIZWN010000324.1 GCA_020443945.1 Candidatus Thiosymbion ectosymbiont of Robbea hypermnestra
TACGCTCAACCCGAGGAGCTTCCAGCGTGGAAAAATGTTCTTCAATATTGCTTATCATGGGGAAACCTCCGTATGCCATTTCCCCTACTTTCTCCTATCTACCTGTTAATATACAAGTTTATACGCGCTCGCCCTGCGGGGCAGGCTACTCGTACCTCTGCGTGCAAGGAACGGAAACATGGCCCATAACCAGCGAGGCTTTGCCTTAAGACCACGAGGCGTGACCAACCGCACCAAAGAACCACCGAGACAGACACGGATAAACACAGATTGTGATCTGTGTTTATCCGTGGTTCAAAGAATTTGCGATTCCCGCTCAACAAGAGGCAAAACTATTTTTGGTAGTGGCTTTGTGTGAGAACAAACGTTGAACATCACGCAGGATTTACCCACTACCCGAAAGATTTGTCCGCTCCCCGCCGACCGCCCGAGGCGCTAAGACCCGAGGATTCCATGCCCTTCATCCCCCACACCCAGGAAGAGGTCGCCGCCATGCTGGCGGCCATCGGCGTCGAGCGGATCGCGGACCTGTTCGACGAGGTCCCCCCGGACCTCGAGGCGACCGACCAACCGAATCTGCCCCCGGCCCTCTCGGAAATGGAAATCGGCCGCCTGATGCAACAGCGCAGCCGGCAGGACGGCCAGCCCCTGTGCTTCATCGGCGCCGGCGCCTACGAGCACCATATTCCGGCGGCGGTCTGGCAGATCGCCACCCGCGGCGAGTTCTACAGCGCCTATACCCCCTATCAGGCCGAGGCGAGCCAGGGAACCTTGCAGGTGCTCTACGAGTTCCAGTCCATGATGACCGCCCTGACCGGTCTGGACGTCTCCAACGCCTCCCTCTACGACGGCGCCTCGGCCCTGGCGGAGGCGGTGCTCATGGCGGTGCGCTGCAACCGCAAGGGCAAACCACGCCGGGTATTGGTTCCCAGATCACTGCACCCCGCCTATCGCCAAACCCTGGGCGCCATCGTCGGCCCGCAGCACATCGAGCTGGTGGAGCTCCCCTTCCACCGGACCGGCGGACATACGGCCCCGGAACAGCTTGCCGCCGTCGAAGACCAGGAATTCACGGCCCTGGTCATCAACCAGCCCAACTTCTTCGGGGTCCTGGAAGAGGTAGACGCCCTCACCGACTGGGCCCACCAGCGCGGTAGCCTAGTGATCGGCGTGGTCAACCCGGTCGCCCTGGCCCTGCTGTCGCCGCCCGGCGCGTGGGGCGAGCGCGGCGCGGACATCGCCTGCGGCGAGGCCCAGCCCCTGGGTATGCCGCTGGCCTCCGGCGGCCCCTATGCCGGTTTCCTCTGCTGCCGGCGGGACCTGATGCGACAACTTCCGGGACGCATCGCCGGGCGCACCCTGGATCGGGACGGCGACCCCGGCTTCACCCTCACCCTCCAGGCCCGCGAGCAACACATCCGTCGCTCCAAGGCCACCTCCAACATCTGCACCAACCAAGGGCTCCTGGTAACCGCCGCCACCATCCACCTGGCCCTGCTGGGCGCCGAAGGGTTGGAACGGGTCGCCGCCGCCTGTCATGCCAACACGGCCCGGCTCGGCGAGCTGCTGTGCGAAATACCCGGCGTCGAACCCCTGTTCGACCGCCCCGTCTTTCACGAGCGGGCCCTGCGGCTTCCCGTCCCCACCGCCGA
>JAIZWN010000325.1 GCA_020443945.1 Candidatus Thiosymbion ectosymbiont of Robbea hypermnestra
GTGATCTATAGGATGATAGGACAGGCAAAGCCTAGCGTGGTCTCGCGCCCCATCCTACAGATTTTAGGACTACCCGAAAAATAAGGTGAAACGGGGCACTAGTTGGGAGCATCCGTGTCCACCCCGTCCACTCCCGTCTATCCTTGTCCATCCCCTGACCCTTTGTTTCCGGGAAAGATCAGGCATTCCTGGCGCACTATTTGCACATTGGTAAATTTACAAATTCGGCACAGCAAAAAGTCGTGTTTATAATGCGCGCCCCGACGCTTGTTTTGCGGTAGCCGCGTCGCAACCCCTGGGGTCTCGCCGTCGGTCCGTGGTCCGGTCGGCGGTTTTTCGAGGCCCCCTGTACTAATCGAGAGCAATGATGAGTCTGCGTGCCCTACCCTCAGCGCAGGGGCTTTATGACCCTGCCCTCGAACGCGATGCCTGCGGCGTCGGCTTTGTGTGTGATATCAAGAATCGCAAGAGCCATACGATTGTCCGGCAGGGCCTGGAGATTTTGCAGCGCCTGACCCATCGTGGTGCGGTGGGGGCGGATCCGCGGGCGGGGGACGGGGCGGGTATTTTAGTGCAGGTTCCGGATGTCTTTTTCCGCGCGGTGGTGGATTTTGCGTTGCCGCCGGCGGGTCAGTATGGGGTCGGCCATGTTTTTCTGCCTCGGGGGACCGAGGCGCGGCGGGAGATGGAGGGGTTGGTCGATCAGCATCTCGCCGCGGGCGGGCATCGGCTTTTGGGTTGGCGGGATGTGCCGGTGGATAACGCGGGTCTGGGGGAGAGTGTGCTCCCGACGGAGCCTTGTATCCGCCAGGTGTTTGTGGGCCGGCCCGAGGATTGCCCGGATCAGGATGGCTTTGAGCGCCGGCTGTTTACTACCCGCAAGGGTATGAGCAATGAGATCCGCCGGGCCGGTATCGATAAGACGGCTTATTACGTTACTTCGCTGTCCTCGCGCACGATTACTTATAAGGGGATGTTGCTGGCCGATCAGGTGGGCAGTTATTACCGGGATCTGAAGGATGCGCGCTTCGAGTCCGCGCTGGCCCTGGTGCACCAGCGGTTTTCGACTAATACCTTTCCCACTTGGGATCTGGCCCAGCCTTTCCGCATGATTTGCCACAATGGGGAGATCAATACCCTGCGCGGGAATGTGAATTGGATGGCGGCGCGCCGGCATACGATGAAGTCTGAGGTTATCGGCGGTGATCTGGACCGGATCTGGCCTCTGATTGCCGAGGGCCAGTCGGATTCGGCTTGTTTCGATAATGCCTTGGAGCTGTTGGTGATGGGGGGGTATTCCCTGGCCCACGCTATGATGCTGTTGATCCCGGAGGCTTGGGCGGGCAACGATTTGATGGATGGGAAGCGTCGGGCTTTTTATGAGTATCACGCCGCGCTGATGGAGCCCTGGGACGGCCCGGCGGCGGTGGCTTTTACGGACGGTCGCCAGATCGGCGCCACTTTGGATCGCAATGGTCTGCGCCCGGCCCGTTATCTGGTCACCAATGATGATATGGTGATTATGGGTTCGGAGATGGGGGTGTTGGATATCCCGGAGGAGAAGATTGTCAAGAAGTGGCGTTTGCAGCCGGGCAAGATGTTTCTGATCGATCTGGAGCAGGGCCGGATTATCGACGATGCGGAGCTGAAGGCGGAGCTGGCCGATGCCCAGCCGTATCAGGAGTGGCTGCACCGGACTCAGATCGCTCTGGATACCTTGCCGACGGATGTGGCTCCCATGGCCCCGGACGGGGGGACTTTGCTGCATGCCCAGCAGGCCTTCGGCTATACCCAGGAGGATATTAAGTTCTTGCTCACGCCCATGGTGCTGACGGGCCAGGAGGCGATCGGCTCTATGGGGGCGGATAATCCGCCTTCGGTGTTGTCCGGCCGGTCTAAGCATCTCTCGACTTATTTCAAGCAGAATTTCGCCCAGGTGACCAACCCGGCCATCGATCCGATTCGCGAGGAGCTGGTGATGTCTCTGGTGTCTCTGATCGGCCCGCGGCCGAATCTGCTGGGGCTCACGGAGGCCGGTCGGCATCGGCGCCTGGAGGTGAAGCAGCCGGTCTTGACGAATGAGGACTTAGAAAGGGTGCGCCATATCGAGGATAACACCGGGGGGGCCTTCCGCACCCGGACCCTGGATATGACCTATGCGGCCGACGCGGGGGCCGCCGGGATGCAGCCGGCCCTGGAGCGGCTGTGTCGGGAGGCGGAGCAGGCGGTGCTGCAGGGCCAGAATATTTTGATTCTCTCCGACCGCCATATGAACCGGGATGCCATCGCCATTCCGGCCCTGCTGGCGACGTCCGCCGTGCATCATCATCTGATCCGGCGGGGTCTGCGCACCAGTTCGGGGCTGGTGGTGGAGACGGGGGCGGCCCTGGAGGTCCACCACTTTGCGACCTTGGCCGGCTATGGGGCCGAGGCCATCAACCCTTATCTGGCCTTCGATACCATCAACGCGCTGCTCCCGAGGCTGCCCGAGCGGATCGATTTCGAGACGGCCCAGCAAGGCTATATCAAGGCCGTGGGCAAGGGCCTGCTCAAGGTGATGTCCAAGATGGGCATTTCTACTTATCAGTCCTATTGCGGGGCCCAGATCTTCGACGCGGTGGGGCTTGCTACCCCCTTTGTGGAGACCTATTTCACCGGCACCCATACCCGGGTGGAGGGGGTGGGCCTCGCGCAGATCGCCGAGGAGGCGGTACGCTGGCATCAGGCTGGCTATGGCGGGGCGCATATTTACCGCAAGCACCTGGACGTGGGCGGGGATTATGCCTTCCGCCTGCGCGGCGAGGATCATGTGTGGACGCCGGACACCATCGCCAAGCTCCAGCACGCCACCCGCGCCAATCATGCCGAGACCTACGGGGAATACGCCCGGATGGTCAACGAGCAGAGTGAAAAGCTGATGACCTTCCGTGGGCTCATGGACTTCAGGTGGGCGGACCGGCCGCTCGCTCCGGAGGAGGTGGAGCCCGCCGGTGAGATCGTCAAACGCTTCGCCACCGGGGCCATGTCCTTCGGGTCGATCTCTTATGAGGCCCACTCCACCCTGGCGCGGGCTATGAACCAGCTCGGCGGCAAGTCCAATACCGGCGAGGGGGGCGAGGAGCCGGAGCGCTTCAATCCCCTCCCGGACGGCTCCCGCAACCCGGAGCGCTCCGCGATCAAGCAGGTGGCCTCCGGGCGCTTCGGGGTGACTATCGAGTATCTGGCTAATTCCGACGATATCCAGATCAAGATCGCCCAGGGCGCCAAGCCGGGGGAGGGCGGTCAGCTCCCCGGCCATAAGGTCAACCGGCAGATCGCCCGGGTGCGCCACTCCACCCCCGGCGTGGGCCTGATCTCCCCTCCTCCGCACCACGACATTTACTCGATAGAGGATTTGGCCCAGCTGATCCACGACCTGAAGAACGCCAACCCCCAGGCCCGCATCTCCGTCAAGCTGGTGTCCGAGGTGGGCGTGGGCACGGTGGCCGCCGGGGTCTCCAAGGCCCACGCGGACCATGTGACCATCGCGGGCTACGACGGCGGTACCGGGGCCTCGCCCCTCACCTCCATCAAACACGCCGGCTCGCCCTGGGAGATCGGCCTGGCCGAGACCCACCAGACCCTGGTGCTCAATCGGCTGCGGGGACGCATCGCGGTCCAGGTGGACGGGGGTATGCGTACCGGGCGCGACGTGGCCGTCGCCCTGCTTCTGGGCGCCGACGAGATCGGCTTTTCTACTGCGCCCCTGATCGCCTCCGGCTGCATCATGATGCGCAAGTGCCACCTCAACACCTGCCCGGTGGGGGTGGCGACCCAGGACCCGGAGCTCCGCAAGAAATTCACCGGCAAGCCGGAACACGTGGTCAACTATTTCTTCTTCATTGCCGAGGAGCTGCGCGCCATCATGGCCCGGCTGGGCTTCGCCAGGGTCGATGATATGATCGGGCAGACGGATCGCCTGGAAATGCGCCGCGCCATCGACCACTGGAAGGCCAAGGGCCTGGATTTCACCAGGCTCCTGACCAAGCCCCAGGTCCCGGCGGAGGTCGCCCTCTACAACCGCGAGCCCCAGGACCATGGCCTGGACAGGGCCCTGGACCTCGAGCTGATCCGCCAGGCCGCGCCGGCCCTGGAGCGCCGCGAGCCGGTGCGCATCGAGCTGCCGGTCAAAAACTACCACCGCACCTTCGGCACCATGCTCTCCGGGCGGGTCGCCGAGCGTTACGGTCTGGCCGGACTGGCCGAGGACACCATCTACATCAAGGCCAAGGGCGTCGGCGGCCAATCCTGGGGCGCCTGGGTCGCCAAAGGCGTCACCATCGAGCTGGAAGGCGAGGCCAACGACTATGTGGGCAAGGGCCTGTCCGGCGGCCGCCTGGTCATCTACCCGCCGCGGGAGTCGGGCATGGCCGACCGGGCCGAAGACAACATCATCGTCGGCAACACGGTGCTCTATGGCGCCATCAGCGGCGAATGCTACTTCCGCGGCGTGGCCGGCGAACGCTTCTGCGTCCGCAACTCCGGGGCCACCGCCGTCATCGAAGGCGTGGGCGACCATGGCTGCGAGTACATGACCGGCGGCGTCATGGTCTGCCTGGGACCCACCGGGCGCAACTTCGCCGCCGGCATGTCCGGCGGTCTGGCCTACGTGCTCGACGAAGACAAGGGTTTCCACCGGCGCTGCAATCTGGCCATGGTCGAGCTCGAGCCCATCCCCGCCGAGGACGACGCCTTAGAAACCCTAGGCCGCCAGGGCGGCGACCTCGAGACCCTGAGCCGGGTGGACGTGAGCCACGACATGACCCGCTTCGACGCCGTTCGTCTGCGCCAGCTCATCACCAGGCACCGTCACTACACCGACAGCCCGGTGGCTAAGCGCATCCTCGACCACTGGACGGATTATCTGCCCAGATTCGTCAAGGTCATGCCCGTGGACTACCGCCGCGCCCTCACCGAAATGCAGGCCCAGCACCGCCGGCCGCCACCCCTGCCCGCACGCCAGTCGTCAAGGTCCTTGGGTGACTCGCATCTTTAGAGGCTGTCTAAAAACTCAAGCCATGCCGCACGGTCCAGGTTAGCCTCGGTCTTACAAGGCTGGCTACGGCCTAAAGCCCCTTGCTCCTGGCGGGAGAAGGGTGGCAGGGAGAGGGGGAATCAATGGCTTCACTTCGATCCGGTTAATGACTCCATACCAAGCAAAATCAATGAGTTGGTTTTTAGACAGCCTCTTAAACGATCAACCTGGACGATCCGACCGCGCTGAAAGGTCGAGCAACCCTTTATGGTTCGTGCTTTCGTCCAAGGGTACAGGATTGACAGGATTTTTCGTTTTGGGTAAGCGTATAACCGCGCGGCGAAAGTTCAGAGTAACAAGAAAAAATTCCTGTCAATCCTGAAAATCCTGTTAATCCTGTCCTATTGGAATAGTGCGACGAGCGTTCAGACTAATATCCCATGACCGACCCGCAAAATAACAGCGATGCCTACGACAGCCCCTGGAAGGACGTGCTCGAGCACGCCTTCCCCGAATTCATGGCCTTCTATTTCCCCCAGGCACATGCCCAAATCGACTGGGCATGCGGCCATGAGTTCAGGAACACCGAGCTGCGTCAAGTGGTGCGCGACGCCGCGCTGGGCAAACGCTTTGCCGATGCCTTGGT
>JAIZWN010000326.1 GCA_020443945.1 Candidatus Thiosymbion ectosymbiont of Robbea hypermnestra
AGACTTGTACCTGTTGATAACCGACTGATTTTCAAGCTATTTTGAAGTTCCACAGGCCGGCTGAGAGGAGAAAGAGCTGGTTCATAAAGGCAGTTGATTGATTTCTCAGGCGGTGTGTTAAACAGTGAAAATGCTTCATGCCGCCGATAGCGTGTTCGACCAGAATGCGTGTTTTTGCGCGCTGGCGATTTTCTTTTGTTTGCTCACACGTCAATGTCGG
>JAIZWN010000327.1 GCA_020443945.1 Candidatus Thiosymbion ectosymbiont of Robbea hypermnestra
GCTCTTTCTCCTCTCAGCCGGCCTGTGGAACTTCAAAATAGCTTGAAAATCAGTCGGTTATCAACAGGTACAAGTCTCTTATGTTCATAATAAACACTTTCATCCAAGCGACAACGACATCAAAACAGCATGGAATAATATTTCACCGTTTATCCGTAAATTATGGGAATGAACCAGCATGGGCCTAACAAAGTACTATTCTCCGTTGCGATATCCAGGGGGCAAGGGAAAAATAGCAGACTATATCAAGTTGATTCTGGAGGAGAATCTGTTATTGGATGGCTGTTATATCGAGCCATATGCTGGCGGGGCATCCGTGGCTATTGATTTGTTGATAAATGAATATGTTTCCGAAATTCACATAAATGATATAGATAGCTCGGTATATTCGTTTTGGAATGCTATTTTGAATTATACAGATAGCTTCTGTGAAAAAATTATTCATACTGAACTAACCATTAATGAATGGCATAAACAACGAGATGTATACAGAAATCCATCCGAATATTCTCAATTGGACGTTGGCTTTTCTGCTTTTTATTTAAACAGAACAAACATATCTGGAATCCTGACAGGGGGAATTATAGGAGGTATAAAACAAACAGGAAAATGGAAAATGGATGCGAGATTCACAAAGGATAACCTAATCACCAGAATACAGAACATATCGGACTACAAAGGCAGAATATACCTATATAATGAAGACGCAGTTAAATTGATTTCTAAATTGAGCAAAATAACAATCCCAAAAACACTGTATTATTTGGATCCACCGTACTATAAAAAAGGGAAAGATCTTTATGTGAACTACTATACTCATTCAGATCATGTTGAAATAGCCAAGACTATCTCGGAATTAGAAAACGTATATTGGCTTATTTCTTATGACGATATTAATGAAATCCGAGATTTATATAAGGAATTTCGGCAGCAGCGGTATGGACTGCATTATAGTGCTGCGGAATCCAAGAAAGGGCAGGAGGTTCTGATTTTCAGTGACTCATTAGTGGTTCCAGACGTTCTCGATCCCATTAGTAAAATGGAAATAAGAGGGTATTATTCACATAAACCAGGCATGGAGTGAGAAATAAATGGGAGGGGTTAAGCATCACTGGAATCGTTATACAGTTGGAGTGGAAACCATGGAGAGCTTGGCAGACTCGATCTTTCGTAAGATAAGGGCAAAGGGATCGGATAGATTCGATGTTTAGCTTAATGGTTTTAGTATGGGAACAAACGTAAAAATCCATTACCAATCTCTTTTTTGTCCTAAGTTCTTGCACTATATCGGTGATGGATGCCAGTCATATCCAAGACCTTTATATCGATGATTTCCATTCGGGCGATATCCGGCCATGCAAAACGTCGGATATCGAGTTGAGTCATTCTCAGGCAAGAGAATTTTTCGATAAAACCAAGAAAGTGGATTACGGAGTCATCCATGATCACTACGATGTAGCGCCTTGTTATATAGCCGGTCCTTTGAAATATCGGGGCATACCTTGCTCATGGAAGATAAGGCCCGGCAGCACCGGGTCGATCAGATGTGATAGTGAAACCTGGTATTTCGTGTGTGACGACTGTGATTATTTATTTAAAAATTGAGTAACGCAGGTTGCAACTCAATGCCATTGAGCGTGGTAGGATGGGTAGAGGCGCGCCAATGAGCTTTGGGGATGTCGACAATCTTGACCGCGCCGAAACCCATCGTCTTGCTTGGTGATGGGTTTCGGCGCGAGAAAAACCGTGCCAAAAACCACTCCTCATGCCCGTGCCTCTACCCATCCTTCACGCTTGTCGGTGGGTCACCGCCTTCAGTGTTCTCACACCAGCCACCAAGCCACGAAGAATGCTGCCGTGGTCTCGGACGGCTCTTGGCGTTGCCGGTGCCACCGCACCGTCATTCC
>JAIZWN010000328.1 GCA_020443945.1 Candidatus Thiosymbion ectosymbiont of Robbea hypermnestra
GTTCATACTTGTCGTAAATGCCAGAGTAAAGCGATTGTCAAAAATGGTACAAATGGATGTGGAAGTCCACAATATCATTGTAAAACTTGTGGGGCTTATGGCGTTCTGGAGCCCCGAAAGGACTATACGGAAGAAGACAAAGAGATCATCATGAGAGCGTATCAGGAACGATCCAGTATGCGCGGGATCGAGCGTACATTTGGGGTTTGTCGACAAACCTTGAGTGCTTGGTTAAAAAAAAGGCCGAACAGCTCCCACCCCTTGAGACCACACTGAAACCAGTTGATCCTGGGCAGACACCGGTGTTGGAAATGGATGAAGTATGGTCATTTGTGTTGTGCACAACTTTCAAAGTTTGGGGCTGGATTGCGTTGAATCGAAAGACCCGAGAAATCATTGCCTATGCCTGTGGTGATCGCAGTGAGAAAACATGCCGAATACTGTGGGATCGCATTCCGCCTGCGTATAGAAAAGCCATTGTTTTTACCGATTATTGGAAGGCGTACCAAGCGGTTATTCCCGCAGAACAGCATCGCCCCGTGGGGAAAGAAACGGGCGAGACTGCCTGCCTA
>JAIZWN010000329.1 GCA_020443945.1 Candidatus Thiosymbion ectosymbiont of Robbea hypermnestra
TGATATTGTGGACTTCCACATCCATTTGTACCATTTTTGACAATCGCTTTACTCTGGCATTTACGACAAGTATGAACTTTTGTTTCAGTAATCATAGCTGAAAACCCTGTGATTGAATTGGCAGCCGAAGGTGATGGTTCAAATCCCGCGACGTCGTTGGAGCGTCAAAATCCAGTGCCGGGTAGATGCTAAAAGTCGTGGGATTTTGAATGATTAAGAATTAACTATCTTACTCTATCACTCTAGTATTTACCACTACCATTTCCAGTTGCATGGTCTTTGAACGATTGTTGGTGGGTAAGCCGGATATTTTGCACATTCAGAGGCTGTCTAGAAACCAACCCGTTGATTTTGCTTGGTATGGAGTCATTAACCATATCGAAGTGAAGCCATCGATTCCCCCTCTCCCTGCCACCCCTCTCCCGCCAGGGGCGAGGGGCTTTAGGCCGTAGCCAACCTTGTAGGACCGGGGCT
>JAIZWN010000330.1 GCA_020443945.1 Candidatus Thiosymbion ectosymbiont of Robbea hypermnestra
TCCCCCTCTCCCTGCCACCCCTCTCCCGCCAGGGGCGAGGGGCTTTAGGCCGTAGCCAACCTTGTAGGACCGGGGCTCACCTGCACCGCGCGGCATGGCTTGAGTTTTTAGACAGCCTCTGAAGGGTTACCACCGATCCGCCGGTTTTCAGTGAACGGCGAGTTAAGTTAAGCTTATCCGTCTGGTCGTTTCTTCCCCGACCATCGGTCCCCTGAAGGACTCGAGCCGGGTACCCCTGGTACCCCCTAACTGCCTCTCGACAGGAGATGATCAATGCCTGACGCAAAACGCAGAACCCTGCTGAAAGGATCGCTGGCCGCGGGTGCGGTCGGTGTCGCGGTGGGAACCGGCTTGCTCGCGCCGCGCGCCGCGACGGCGGCCTGGCCGGAAAACGCCTTTATGGCCAAGGGTGTGGATGACGCACTGGAGGCGCTGCTGGGCTCCGGTACCCTCGAAGAGAGCGCAAGTGTCAGGATCAAGGCCCCGGATATCGCCGAGAACGGCGCCGTGGTCCCGGTGACCGTGGAGTCCGGCGTGAAAGGAATCGACTCCATCTCGATTATCGCTACCGGCAACCATACCCCCCTCATCGCCTCCTTCAACCTGGGCGAGGGCGCGCTCGGCTTCGTGTCGACCCGCATCAAGATGGCCAAGACCGCGCAGGTCGTTGCCGTCGTCAAGGCCGGGGACAAGCTCCTGAGCGCCACCAAGAAGGTCAAGGTGACCATCGGCGGCTGCGGCGGTTGACCCCTGCAACCCCGCTTATGGGGACCTTAAAAAAACTACAGAGGCGAGAGGTAGCTGAGCATGGCAAATCCGATCAAGGTTCGCGCCAGATTTAAAGAGGATGTGACCGAGGTAAAGGCGCTGATCAGTCATCCCATGGAGAGCGGGCGACGCAAGGACAAAAAAACGGGCGAAACCATTCCCGCCCACTTTATTCAGGAGGTCGTCTGCACATGGAAGGAGAAAGAGGTGATGAAGGCCCTGTGGAGTGGCGGCATATCGAAGAATCCCTACATCGCCTTCCGGTTCAAAGGCGCCGACAAGGGCGACGCCATCCGGCTCTCCTGGACCGATAACAAGGGGGAGAGCGGCTCGACCACGGCCGAAATCAAATAGTCCTCTCGGATTGCGGTCGATATCGCAGGTTCACACCGAGCCGAGGGCGCCTTGGAAAATTCTGAGGTGCCCGTGCGGGGCAGGGGCGCCCTGCCGTTTTGCGAGGTTCCCTCGAGATTTGTGCGCGGGTGCGATCGGGTTCAATGGGGCTGGGCCGCGCCGAGGTGGCGTCCGACGGAGAGCCAGCTCCCGAGCAGGCCGAGGCACAGACTGCCGCCGAGTATGGTCAGGGAGGCGGTGGGGCCCAAGCCGGTGAGGGGGAACTGGGTGTGGTAGAGGGCGGCGAGACGGGAAACCGGCCCCTGGATGAGGACCAATGCCAGGGCGACCAGCACCCAGGCGCCGAGCCCGCCGAATAACCCATACCAGCCGCCGGTGTAGAGGAAGGGACGACGGATGAATGCCGGCGTGGCCCCTACCAGCTCCATGATTTCGATCTCGTTACGGCGGTTTTCGATCTCCAGGCGGATCGTGTTTCCGACCACGAGCAGGACGGCCAACGCCAAGGCGCCGCCGAGCAGCATTACCCCGCGTTGCGCCAGGTTCAGGATGGCCTGAAAGCGGCGCACCCACTGGGTATCGAGACGCGCGAAATCGACCTGGGGCCGGGTTTCGGCCTCCTCGGCCAGGCGCTCCAATGCCGCGGGTGTCCACAGGTCCGGCGTCGGTTGCAGCGTAAGCACCACCGGTAGCGGATTTTCCTCGAGCTGGGTGATTGCCTCGCCGAAGCCGCTGTAGCTACCGAGCTCCGATAGGGCTTGGTCCGGGCTGATGAGGGTTACCTGGTCCAGCTGTCGGTGCGCCTCGAGCTCCGCCGCGAGCGCCCGGGCCTGTTCGAGGTCCGTGTCCATGGTCAGGAACAGGGAGATGGTGGCGGTCTGGTTCCAGGACTCGCTCAACAGGTCCAGGTTTCGGATGAGCGCATACAGGCCCGCGGGCAACGCGAGGGCGACGGCGATGACGGCGACCGTCATGCCCGTCGCCAGGGGGTTGCGCAGCAGGTGCCCGAGACTGCCCAGGGCTACCTGGAGGTGGTGGGCCAACCAGATGACCGGGAGACGCAACGGGGAGACGCGGGCGCGTCTGTGAGCGGAGCGGCGACCTGTGCGCATGGGGTTATCGGGTACCCGTGTCCTTTATCAGGGCGCCGCCGGCCAGGGTCAGGGTCCGGTAGGGCAGGTCCGAGATCAACGCCTGATCGTGACTGGCGATGAGCAGGGTAACGCCGACCCGGTGCAGGCGCTCGAACAGTCCCATGATCTCGCGCGAGAGCTCCGGGTCCAGGTTGCCCGTGGGCTCGTCGGCCAGCACCAGGGGCGGGCGGGCGACGACCGCCCGGGCGATGCCGACCCGCTGTTGCTCGCCACTGGACAGGGTGATCGGGAGGGTCCGTTCCTTGCCCAGCAGGTTTACCTGGTCGAGGGCGGCGCGGACCCGGCGCTGGAGCTCCTTGTGCCCGTAACTGGCCGCGACCAGGGGGAGGGCTACATTGTCGAATACCGTGCGATCCGGAAGCAGGCGGTGGTCCTGAAAGATCATCCCGACCTCGCGGCGATGCAGGGGAATCTTGCGCGCGGGCAGGCGTCCCAGGTTGCGCCCGTTCACCACAACCTGGCCGCGGCTGGGGCGTTCGATCAAACCGATCAGCCGCAGCAGGGTGCTTTTCCCCGCCCCCGAGTGGCCGGTGAGAAAGGCCATCTCGCCGGCCGCGAGCTCGAAGCTCAGGTTACGCAGGGCATTCCCGCGCTGCGGATAACGCTTCGTGACATGCTCGAAACGGATCACCGGAGCGCTTTCGACTGTGGGGGCTGAGAGCGAAAAATAAGGTGAAACGGGGCACTAGCGCGCAAACAGGGCATCAAGAAACTCCTCGGCGTCGAAGTAACGCAGATCCTCGATCTTCTCGCCGACGCCGATGAAGCGAATAGGCACCCGCAACCGGTCGGCGATGGCGAACAGGATGCCGCCCTTGGCCGTACCGTCGAGCTTGGTCAGCACGATACCCGTCAGCCCCACGGTCTGGTCGAACCGGAGCGCCTGGTTGAGGGCGTTCTGGCCCGTAGTCGCGTCCACCACCAGCATGATCTCGTGCGGGGCCGCCGGGTCGATCTTTTTCATCACCCGGGTGATCTTCGCCAACTCGTCCATGAGGTTATCCTGGGTATGCAGGCGTCCCGCCGTGTCCGCGATCAGCACGTCCATTTGCCGGGCGGTGGCCGCCCGCAGGGCATCATAGATCACCGAGGCCGAGTCCGCCCCCTGGTGCTGCGCGATCACCGGCACCCCGTTGCGTTCCCCCCAGGTCTGGAGCTGCTCCACGGCGGCGGCGCGGAAGGTATCCCCGGCCGCCAGCATGACGCTGTTGCCTTCCTCCTGGAGTCGCTTGGTCAGCTTGCCGATGGTGGTGGTCTTGCCGGTCCCGTTCACCCCCACCATCAGGATGACTTGGGGGCAACCGGCGGAGGGTTGGCGCACCGGGGCCTCACAGCGGTGCAGGATGTCCCCCAGCTCACCCCGCAGGGTGTCGATCAGCACCTGTGGGTCCGCGAGCTCGCGCCGCTTTACCTGCTCCGCGATCCGGCCGATGACGCGGCTGGTGGCATCGACCCCGACATCCGCGGTCAGAAGCTGGGTCTCCAGCTCCTCGAGCAGATCCTCGTCGATACGCTTGCGCCCGCGGACCAAATCGCCGATCCGGGTATTGAGCACCGCGCGCGTCGTTGCCAAACCGTCCTTCAGACGCGACAGGAAACGCTGCCGGCGTTCCGGCTCCGGCGCCTCGCCTGGGGTAGCGCGTTCCTGCTTCTTCGTGCCGAACCCGAACATCTGCGTCAGCTCCCGCTCACGGACTTGCGATGTTATTCAGGGCGCCTTGAAAAATTCAAGGCGCCCGTGCGGGGCAGGGATGCTCCGCCATTTTTCAAGGTTTCCATCTGACATAAGTGAGACACGATGGATGACGGCCCGGTTGGATACCGCCGGCCCTAGTGCCCCGTTTCACCTTATTTTTCGCTCTCAGCGCGGCGAGAAGTGGCCAGCCGCGAGGCGCGTGAGCGCAG
>JAIZWN010000331.1 GCA_020443945.1 Candidatus Thiosymbion ectosymbiont of Robbea hypermnestra
TCCCCCTCTCCCTGCCACCCCTCTCCCGCCAGGGGCGAGGGGCTTTAGGCCGTAGCCAACCTTGTAGGACCGGGGCTAACCTGGACCGTGTGGCATGGCTTGAGTTTTTAGACAGCCTCTCAGACTACTATCCGCGACCGGATAGCCTCTGGAGGCAGGGCGGTGAGCATAGTGAACCGCATTGGTTGCGCATCGGCTCACCCCGATGCAGTTCGGGTAGTGTTCTAACTTTGTTGTTTCCGGGATTCGGCGTATATACCCAGGGACAACAAAATTACAACACCACCTGCTCACTGCCTATCCTACACGAGACCGACGCGGCGGGATGCGCTACGCTTTTCCGCCCTGCGCGGGCTATCGGCTCAATGCGAGGGTTGCCCGGCGTTCACGCCAGGCACCGCCGGCGGGGACGATTTCGGTCAGCTCGATCCGATCTTCGGTGATGTGGGTGATCCGCCCGTTGTGCGTGCCCAGGTAGTCGCCGACGCCTACCTGGAACAGGGTCCGGTCGGCTGTTGCGATCAGGGCCCGGATCTTGCCGCCCTGGGCCAGGGTGCCTACCATGGTGAGGGTGTCGAGGGGAAAGCGTTCCAGCGTTTCCTTATGCCGTAGCGGGTCGGGAACCCTGTCGTCGACGGCGGGCGCGGGGGCCGGGGTGGTGCTTTGGTGGTCCGGGACGAACGGATCGCGTCGGCTTTGCGGCGGGAAGGGGAGGGAAGCGATCGGCGCGATCTCGGGCAGGGGCTCGGGGGGGCCCGGCGCGCGCGCCTTTATCTCCCGTACATAGCCCTCGAGGTCGGTCATATCGCCGTTGCCGCAGGCGGCGAGGATCATCAGGGCCGGCACGGCGGGGAAGGTGCGGCTCATTCGACCGTTGCCTCCCCGAGATACCGGTAGGTCTTGACCCTTGCCTCGAGGGTCAAGGGAACCTTTGCGCCGGCCGCGCCGGGTTCGGTCCCGCGGGCGTCGATGCGGATGTCGTGGATGGTGACGATGTGGGGCAGGGCGGCCAGCCCGCGGATGAAACGGCCGAATTCATGGAAGCGGCCGGTGGCGCGGATCGCGATGGGCAGTTCGGCGCAGAGGTCATCGATCCGTTCCTCCGCGGGTTGAAGGCGCTCGAACCGCAGCCCGGCCGCGCGCCCGGTTTGCGAGACGTCCGCCAGCAGGGCCGCGGCCTCCGTCCGGTCCGGTAGTCGGCGCAGCAGGGCGTCGAAGGATTCCTCGATTGCCGCGAGCCGCCGCCGGTAGGCCCCCAGGTTGGCGGCTTGTTGCTGTTTGGATGCGAGCTCGGCGCGCAGGTCGGTTTCCGCCTGCTCGGCGGTCCGCAGGCGTCGGAGCTGATCCCTGGTGTCCAGGGAGTATCCGATCCCGGCGATACTCACGCATAAAAGGAGCGTCAACAGCGCCTTCGCGAGGCCCGGCCACTCGCCGATCCGCTCCAGGTCCAGCGCTCTCAGCCGGTCGAGGTCCAGTACCGGTTCGCGCACGGGTTGCAGGTTCAAGTGAGGTTTTGTGCCTTTTCCGCGAGGTTGGATGATCGGCGACCAGGTATCGGCGCATTCGCTCGGTGTTTTATGAATGGCCGTTGCTCGCTTGTTTTCATTTCTCCTGATAGCGCCTTCATTGCCGATAGATGTTAATAGCGGACGATTGGGCCGGTCAAGTTGTTTTCCAATGAAGGTAAAGGATGACCCTTGTCGATAGATTGTATAGAGATCGAATAACTTCCCCTTTTCCACCGGCTTCCGGTATAGGATGCTTTAAACTATCCTATGCTCATCATGGGCATGGCTCCATGCCGCGCGGGGCTCGGAAAAACCACATGATTAATAAGGGTAGGTCGTGGGGTGAGGCATCGTTCCCGACCGCCGATCCGCGCGTACATCCGGGGTGGCGGTATGGATGAATGGGGCGCTTTTGTCGGGATTCATTCCCTGCCCCGAACCGACTCGCTTTGAGGTCGGGAACCTATGCGGCCGTCATTATTATCTGATGGCTATGGCCGACCGGCGGAATCCGGTGACACCCTGATGGTCATCTCTAGTAGAATGGAAGTCTAGTACCCTGTTGCGCCTGATTTTACGTTCTCAGCGCGACGAGAAGCGGCCGGATGCGAGGCGCGCGAGCGCAGGAATAGCCAGTCCTCTTTCAAGCTCGCGCAACAACGCAGATGGCCGCTTCTCGCCGCGCCCGAAGGGAGCCCCCCAAACGCGCCAAGGCGGCGTTACGGCGCTTGGCAAGAGGGGAGACTATTCCCTGCGCGCCGTGCCTTGCCTTGGCGCGTTTGGGAGGGCTCTGAGAATGCAAAATCAGGTGCAACAGGGTAC
>JAIZWN010000332.1 GCA_020443945.1 Candidatus Thiosymbion ectosymbiont of Robbea hypermnestra
AGCATTCTTCGTGGCTTGGTGGCTTGGTGTGAGAACACGGAAGGCGGTGACCCACCGGCAAGTGTATGGGTTTGCTGCATTTGATTTTCGGGGGATTCGGTTAATTGAGAACGTCCCCTACGGGCTCATTTTCTGTGGCGCCGAATAGTCACCAGAAACCGATTGCCGTCGTGATCGTCCGCGAAATCGATAGCCGGGTATTCCCTCAAGGCCCGGATGATGCCGCTGCCGATACCCCGGTAGGGCAGGATTTTCGTGGCATAGGAGGCCAGAATCGGATTGCGGATATTCGAGTTCCCCAGTTTGATATTTTCAATCGTCAGATTATTGGGAAGATGCCCAGGGCTATGAATCTCCACGCGATCGGAAAAAATCAATAGCTTGACCGGCGCGGAAATAAAGTAGTCTCTGTGAATCAGGGCATTGGCAATCAGCTCTTCCAGAACGATCCGCGGAATTTCCGGTTTGCCCGGTGCATTGACGCCGCGCCCCCCCTGAATGTGCCGGATATTGCGCAGGACGAAGCCCAGGCTTTGTTGAAAAACATCCGCGATTTTTCCGGTAATGTCTTGATTGTCGAGATAACTGGTCGCATGGATTTCGTTGCCGGGAAAGGCGATTGCCTTGACGATGAACGCTGGCAGCCTGAGGCCGGGATTTTTGGCGAACAGTAAGACCCCGCTGACATTGAGAAGACCACCCTGCATCAGGTTCATATTTTCGAGCAGGGCCGGAAGTGGTAGACCTTGATCCTCCAGGGACTCGCTGAAGTTGCGTGCGAAGAAGTCCCTGAAATAGTCCGGATCCAGAGCGGCAATGTCGGCCCCTGGTACCGGTCTCTCGTCTCCATGGATCAGGCCGGCACTTTGATAGAACCGCTGAATCTCCTCCCGTGAGGTCGCTTTGCGTTTATCGGCACCACTCTTTACCCAGATAACCCCGTTCTTGTCCATGTAGGGTTTGCCAACCCCATTCGACACCTCGATCCGCATGACCAACCCGTCCGAGGTGGCGATATTTTCGGTGCGCGGATTGACGGGGGGTCTGACCGACTGGGAGGCCGCGTTGGATACCAGACTGTTCAGGCGCCCCATGTCTTTCTGGTTCAACCCGGAGAAGGTGCCGTCGTCGCTGACCCCGACGAACAGGGTCCCGCCTCCTGAGTTACTGAAGGCCACCATCTCCTGGGCGAGAGAAAGCCCGTTGGTGACATCGGCCTTGAACTGATGTTTGCTGTCCTCGCCCCTGCCGATGATTTCTAAGAGTTCCGTGGCTTCCATATCTCGTATCTCCGCCGCCGTTGCCGGAAGGCTTCTTCACCGCCCTCCATGATATCGACGATCTTCCGCTGGAGCCGCGGACAATCGATACCGCCGCTGGTACTGCGGAGCCTGTCATTGGAATAGGAGCAGGCAAGAATCTGCTCCGCATCGCCCAGGACCGGGAAGTTGGCGTTGTGGGTGGCGAACAGGAACTGGGTCTTCGGTTTGAGAGCGCGAATGAGCTTGATCACGTCTTCGTAAATCGTCTGGTTGTCCAGGTCGTCTTCCGGCTGATCGATGAGAAACAGGTCGTTTTCCTGTCGGCTCAGGACAAACAGGATCAATGCCGAGGCACGCTGGCCCAGGGAATGGTATTTCAATTCCTTACCGCGATACTCGATGGTAAAGCGGTTGGGAACCTGCCAGGTCAGGAATGCAGAGAGATTCTGCATAAAATACTCTTCGAAAACTTGCGCCTGCGTGTCGACTCGGGGCCTGACTTGATCGAAATCCTGGAACATGGCGCCGAAATCGGGATAGTCCTCGACCGCCGAGGCCAAGGTCCTCTCCCGGATACGACTGCCTCGGAACATGTCTTTCATAAAGGCGACAAAAGCGGCCTTGTCGCCCTTGAATTCGGCTTTGATTTGGAAAGAGGAATGGGCCTGGTTGACCTTATCCAGCTCCGCGCGGATTTCCTGATACTCCTCCCGCCAGAGGGCATCCAGCGCCGCCAGCTCCGTGAGTAGCTCCTGGTTCAGGGCCTTGCGACGGGATTCCTGATTATCCAGCTCCTCGAGCATCTGGCCCGCCTGATCCACAAACCCCCGGAGTCGGCGGAATTCGTCGGGACGAATGGCCTGCACGCCGGATTGCCGCAGTTGCTCGGATAATGTCCTTTCGATTCGGGCGAATTCCTCCTTGAGACCATCTTTAGCTGCCTCAAACCCCCCTGCCCTTTCCCGTAATTCGGCAAGCACCCGGTTGCCCTCTGAAAACTCCTGTTTAATCCGACCGAAGGAGGAGATCAGCTTGTTGTAACTGGAAAAAAAATCACGGAAAAAGTCCTGGTTCTGTCGTGAAGTGTAAACGGACTGGTTCCGCAGATCATCCTCGTAGCGACCGATCAGGGTCTCCAGATCTTCCAGGTAGGATCGGATAAAGGCAATAACCTTGGCGCATTTGCTGGAATCCGTGTCGAAATCCACCTGTTTTTGCAGCTTTTCCTCGACCCCGTGTTCTTTGTAAAACCTCAACCTGAATTCCGCATCCCGTCTTTTATCTTCATATTCTTTTTTCTTCTCTTCCACATTGGAGAGTTTGTTCAATCGCTCGACGACCTCGGAAATCCTTTGTCTTTGCGCCACAATCCTGGAACGAATGTCGGTCAGCTTCTCCCCTACCAGCTTCTCTACCAGGTCCCTTTCAAACCCCTCGCCGGTGGCGGAAAGGTCCTTCTGACCGAAATAGATCGGCTTGTGTACGATGGTCTCCCGAATGGAAATACCGGGCTGGAGTACACCGTCGATGTATACATCGGGACCTTTTTCTCCGTTGATACGCCGGATTTCATAATGCCGTCCCCGCTGGTCGATAGCCTGGATACTGATCTTGCCGCCGCTGCCCAGGATATGATCCACGAGGCGTCCTTTGTAATCGCGATCCTGGGCCCTCTCCCCAAAGGGGATCGCGAGCGCATAGCGGATGGCCTCCAGGATCGCCGATTTACCACTGCCCCGGACGCCGATCAGGGTGTTCAATTCCGGGGAGAACCGGATCGTCTCTCCATCCAGTACGCCGCCCTCGAAGGACGCGCTCAAGAGGTACGAATGCCTGGGCTCTTCGGGTTCCCTGGCGGCAAGCCGGCTCTGGTGATCCAGCAGTGCGTACTTGACCGCCTCGAAACTGAAATCACCGATCTTCAGATAGCAGGGTTTCCCCTGGCCGATCCGGTCGATTGCTTTGCAATCCGAGCCCTCCACCTCCGCCGGATAGGCGTCCCCGAGCCACTCTTGCACCTTGACCCGGCATTTGCGGTCAGGCTGGTCATGGGTTCTGACCTTCTGGAATCCCAAAGACCTGCGGCGGAAATACTTGTTTTTCCCGAGCTCCTGGATGCGACCGCCCTCCAATTCATTCCACAAGCCGCTACGGTCTTCGACGTGGGCAAAAACCAGAAAAAAATCCTGGTGGTAGCCTTCGAGCTTCCTGATGGTCTCGATCAATCCAAAAGCACTGCGGCCGTTCTCGTGTTCATATTGATCCGGTGTTTTACCCTCAAAGACAGCCGTCAAAAACGGGTTAATGGAATCTCGCCCGTTTTCCAGCCAGGCATCACCGAATACGATCAGGGTGTGGATACCGTTGGACCCATCATTCACCGAAAGCTCGACACCGGGCAGCAGAAATATCTGCCTCTTTTTTGCCGTTTTACGTAGTGCCTCGAACTCATCCACATCGAATTTGTTGTGGTTGGTAATGACACCGACGCGGATTCCGGCCGTCTCCAGGGCAGCGACATAGCTCGAAAAGTAATGGCTATCATCCCCGTCATATCGAAACTCCCTGTCCGCTCTGGAATGGAGATGGAAATCCGCCCGTAGCCATCGGCTACCGTGCGAGAAAATATCCTCACCAATTGCCATCATCGGATTTCCTTCGTGGGTGGTGGTAAATTCTACCCTTTGCGTCCATTTGCGTTTATTTGCGGCGAAACCTGCCCTGAAAATCCTGCGAGCCCGTAGGATTGCGGGGTAGGCCAGGTCGGATTGAGTATGGGAGAAATGGCGCCGGTGAAGGAACGCGGGAGGATTTCGCTAGGATCAGTGGCGGCCGGTGTGGCCGAAGCCGCCGGTACCACGTTTGGAATCGGCGAACTCGGTGACGATATGCAGGCGGGCGTGCCGGATCGGGACCAGCACCAGCTGGGCAATCCGCTCGCCCACCGCGATGCGGAATCGCTCTTTGCCACGGTTCCAGCAGGATATGTAGAGCGGTCCCTGGTAGTCGGAGTCGATCAGGCCGACCAGGTTGCCCAGGACGATTCCGTGCTTGTGCCCCAAGCCCGAGCGCGGCAGGATCAGGGCCGCAAGGTCCGGCGCGGCGATGTGGATTGCCAGGCCGGTGGGGATGAGCTCGCATTGTCCGGGCTCCAGGTCCAGCGGCTGCTCGGGCATCGCCCGCAGGTCCAGGCCCGCGGAGCCGGCGGTGGCATATTCCGGCAGGGGGTGCTCCCGGCCCAGCCGGGGATCAAGAATCCTGACTTGCAGTGCATACCCGTTGCCCGTGAATATTTCGCCGCGATGCACGCCGCTCGCACCCGATAGCCGCATTGCGACTCGTCGCAATAGGCCGGCTATTCCTCCTCGTCGCGCCTTGCTCTCGGGCACGATAGACGCACCTCGCTTACCAAAATATTCACGGGCAACGGGTATAGGCAAGGTAGCGTTCCACGATCAGGTCGGCGAGGGCGTCGGCCAACCGGGGCTTGGGGCTCAGGGGCAACGCCTTGCGTCCGCCGGGCCATAGTACCAGCAGGGCGTTTTCCGCCCGCTCGAAGCCTCCCGTCTCGCCGCCGACCAGGTTGGCCGCGATCATATCCAGCCCCTTGGTCCTGAGCTTTGCGAGCGCGTGCGCCTCTAGCTCTTCGGTCTCGGCGGCGAAGCCGACGGTGAAGGGGCCTGGCTCCAAGGCGGCCACTTGGCCCAGGATGTCCGGGTTCCTGACCAGGCGCAGGGTTATCTCCGTTTGGTTTTTTTTGATTTTCTCCGCCGCCGGTGCCTGGGGACGATAGTCGGCGACCGCCGCGGTAGCGATGAAGAGCGCGCAGTTCCCGACCCGCGCCTTTACCGCCGCTTCCATTTCCAATGCCGATTCCACCGGTATCCGCTCCACCCCCGGCGGTGGGTCCAGGGCGCTCGGCCCGCTGACCAGAATCAGCTCGGCGCCGCGGGCGGCAAGGGACCCGGCCAGCGCGTATCCCATGCGCCCGGAGCTGTGGTTGCTGATGTAGCGGACCGGATCCAGGGCCTCCCGGGTCGGGCCCGCGGTTACCAGGACCCGCCTGCCCGCGAGCGGCGAGCCGGTGCCGAGGGCCAGGGCGTCCAGGATCTCGCCGGGTTCCAGCATGCGGCCGGGGCCTTGCTCGCCGCAGGCCTGCTCGCCTTGGGCCGGCCCCAGGATCCGCACGCCACGTTCCCGCAACCGGGCCAGATTCCGCTGGGTTGCCGGATGCCGCCACATGTGATGATTCATGGCCGGGGCCAGGACGAGGGGCGCGGTGGTGGCCAGCGCCAAGGTGGTCAGCAGATCGTCGGCCAGGCCGGCGGCCAGGCGCGCCATGAGATCGGCGGTCGCGGGGGCTACCAACACCAGGTCCGCCCAGCGGGCGAGCGTGATGTGGTCCATTCCCGCCTCGGCGCCCGGATCCAGGAGGTCGTAGCGCACCTCGTGGCCCGATAGCGCCTGGAGTGTCAACGGCGTGATGAAGGAGCGGGCCGCGGCCGTCATGACCACGCGCACCTCGGCCCCTCGCTCGCCCAGGCGCCGCACCAGCTCGGCCGCCTTGTAGGCCGCGATCCCGCCGCCTACGCCCAGCAGTACCTTGAGGCTCATGGGGTCGCTTGCGGGGCCGTTATTTCACCGCCTCGATCAGCTTGATATCCTGCCTGAGCATTCTATTGACAAGCAGGCCAATATCCACGCCCTTTGATTCGGCCCGCTCCTGAAGATAGCGCTGTACCTCCTCATCCAGATAGACCGGCAGGTTCAGCTTGGCGTTTTCGCGGAAAAACTTTCCGCGTTCGCCGTTTGAAAAGTCGTATTCCCGTTTCATAGGCTTGCCCGATATTGGCGTTGTTCACGTCTGGTGGCAGGTCGTGCGGAGATAACCCGCACATTGGCCGCATTGGCGCCGACCTCCAGATAAGTATGGACGACCAGCAAAACCTTGCCGTTCTCCGACCGTCCCATCGTAATCCAGCGTTCCTCGATCTCGCTGTGTTCCTCGTCCGGAACGGATATCATCAACGGATCGCGAAAAATCCTAGTACCCCATTTCACCTTATTTTGCGTTCTCAGCGCGGCGAGAAGCGGTCAGATGCGAGGCGCGCGAGCGCAGGAATAGCCAGCCCTCTTTCAAGCTCGCGCAACAACGCAGATGGCCGTTTCTCGTCGCGCCCGCAGGGAGCCCCCCAAACGCGCCAAGGCGAGGGTACACCCTTTAGGCGATTCC
>JAIZWN010000333.1 GCA_020443945.1 Candidatus Thiosymbion ectosymbiont of Robbea hypermnestra
TCGCTCGGTGCTCTCCTCTCGCCTGGGCGCGGTTGGGAGGGCTCTGAGGGTGAAAAATAAGGTGAAACGGGGCACTAAACCCAAACCTTATTTTCCTTTGCGCTCTTTGCGCCTTTGCGGTTTATAACGATTCCGCTGGTAGCTGGTAGCTGGTAGCTGAGCCTACCAGCGTCGCTCGAATTTCCGGCGCAGCAAGACCGCGGCCAGGTTCATGAGGATCAGAAACGCTAACAGGACCAGGATAGCCGCCGAGGTCCGCTCCACGAAGCCGCGCTCCGGGCTGTCCGCCCACAGGTAGATCTGCACCGGCAGCACCGTCGCCGGGTCCGTCATTCCCCCCGGGATATCGACGATGAAGGCGATCATGCCGATCATCAGCAAGGGCGCGGTCTCGCCCAGGGCCTGCGCCATGCCGATGATGGTCCCGGTCAACATGCCGGGCAGGGCCAGGGGCAACACGTGATGGAACCGGGTCTGCAAGGGCGAGGCGCCCATCCCCAGGGCGGCCTCGCGGATCGAGGGCGGTACCGATTTCAGGGCCGCGCGGCTGGCAATGATGATGGTGGGCAGGGTCATCAGGGTCAGCACCAAGGCGCCCACCAGGGGGGTGGAGCGGGGTACGCCGAAAAAGTTGATGAACACGGCCAGGCCCAGCAGGCCGAACACGATGGAGGGGACCGCCGCCAGGTTATTGATATTGACCTCGATGAGATCGGTCCACCGGTTCTTGGGGGCGAACTCCTCCAGATAGAGGGCCGCGCCCACGGCGATGGGGAAGGAGAACAGCAGGGTCAGCGCCAGGGTGTACAGGGAGCCTACCAGAGCCCCGGCGATACCGGCCAGCTCGGGCTCGCGGGAGGTCCCGGCGGTGAAGAAAATGGTATTGAATCGCTTTTCTACCCGGCCGTCGGCGACCAGGGCATCCACCCAGGCGAGGGTCCGGTCCTTCACCCGCCGCTCGGTCTCGGGCACGGCGCGGTCGATATGCCCCTTGACCAGCATGTCGATATCATCGTCGGCGAGCAGCCAGACCTCCGACTCGGCGCCGATCAGTCCGGGATCGGCTAGCACTATCTTCCGCAGCTGCTGCGGCGCGCCGGGGCTCACCAGTTTGTAGAGCGCCCGCTTGTCCCGCCGACCCCTGACCTCTGGAAACCGTTCCCGGAGCGAGTCGCGCACCAGCTTCCGGTAATCGGCTTGGGAAAGGGCATCCCGCTCGCGGGTTCCGGCGGGATCGACAATCTCCGGATCGAAGTCGATCGCCAGCCGGATATAGGTCTGCTGGAAGGCCGTATAGCCCTTGCCGACGATATCGATGAACAGGATGGCCACAAACAGCAGGCCGAGAGCCACGGCCCCCACACCCAGGAAGCGGAAGCGCCTCTCCGCGGCATGGCGTCGCTTCAGGCTGGCGTTGACGATCTCGATAGCGCGCCCGGCCGGTACTTCTCCGGGTGGGTCGAAGGCCTGTTTATTCATACTGTTCCCGGTATTTGCGCACGATATGCAGGGCGATCACGTTCAGGATCAGGGTGACGACGAAGAGCGTGAAGCCCAACGCAAAGGCGGCCAGGGTCTTGGGGCTGTCGAATTCCTGATCCCCGGTCAACAGGGTGACGATCTGCACCGTCACCGTGGTCACCGCCTCCAGGGGGTTCCAGGTCAGGTTCGCCGACATGCCGGCGGCCATGACCACGATCATGGTCTCGCCGATGGCGCGGGAGACCGCCAGCAGAATGCCGCCGACGATACCGGGCAGGGCCGCGGGAAAGATCACCTTCTTGACCGTCTCGGACCGGGTTGCCCCCAAGGCATAGGAGCCATCCCGCATGGCCTGGGGAACGGCGTTGATCACATCGTCCGAGAGGGAGGACACGAAAGGGATAATCATGATGCCCATCACCAGGCCCGCGGCCAGCGCGCTCTCGGAGGCCACCGCAAGCCCCAGGGAGGCCCCGAGATCACGGATGAGGGGCGCCACCGTGAGCGCGGCGAAGAAGCCGTAGACCACCGTCGGGATGCCGGCTAGGACCTCCAGCACCGGCTTGGCGATGGCCCGCACCCTGGCGGTCGCGTACTCGGACAGATAAATGGCGGCCATCAGGCCGATGGGCACCGCGATCGCCATGGCGATCAGCGACACCAGCAGGGTGCCCGTGAACAGAGGCACGGCCCCGAAGGCCCCGGAGGCGCCCACCTGGTCCGCCCGCAGGGCGATCTGGGGGCTCCATTCGATACCGAAGAAAAACTCCGTCACCGAGACCCGCCGGAAGAACAGGAGCGACTCGAAGATCACGGACAAGAGGATGCCCAGGGTGGTCAAAATCGCGATCGAAGAGAAGACCACCAAGACCACCATCAGGGTAGACTCCACGCCGTTGCGGGCCCGGAACCGGGGGTGGATCCGCCGGCGGGCGATGGCGAATCCCCCCAGGGCTACGGCCAACACCAGGGACCACATAGCGAGATGGGCCAGACCCCGCAGGCGCGCGTAATGGTCCGCGGCGGCCTGCAACGCGGGCGTCACCTCAACCGAGACGATATTCTCCGTCGCCAGGTTTTCGATATCGTTGCGCAGCAGATCCAGCTGTCCCGCGGAGAGGCCCGCCGTCACCTCCGTCGGCAGCGCCGCCGCCACCAGGCCGGTTACGACGGTATCCTGGAAACCGACCCAGAACCCGAGCAACAGCAAGGCCGGCAAACCCGCCCACAGGGCGGCGTAAAAGCCGTAGTAACCCGGCAGGGAATGCAGGGTCTTAATCCGCTCCACACCGCCGGCGACGGACACGGCCCGCTTGTAACCGAACCGATAGGCCAGCGCCATAACGCCCAGGAGCACAAGAAGCAAGACAGGGGATTGCATGGACCGGACTCGTTCTCGAGCTGGTTCCTTTAGAAAAACAGAAACCGGCGGTTAGTTATCTATAGAACCACGGATGGTGGTGTTGTAATTTTGTTGTCCCTGGGTATATACGCTGAATCCCGGAAACAACAAAGTTAGAATACTCCCCCCTCGTCCCAGCTTGCGGCGAAAACCAAAACCGGCGGCCCACTTGGACCACCGGCGGTTCTTCGAGGTCTCCCCCCGAACGCAGCCTTGGAGGCTATTTCGCCTCGGGCCGGCTCATCGGCTTCATGTCTCGGGCCGACTCGGCCACCTTGGCCCGGGCATTCTTCGGCAAGGGAATCAGCCCCTTATCGGCCAGATAGCCCTCGTCACCCCAGGCCTTATCGCTCGTGAACTCCTGCACATACTCCGCGATACCGGGGATTTCGCCCACATGGGCCTTCTTGACATAGAAATACAGGGAGCGGGAGACCGGATAAGCACCGGAGGCGATGGACTCGAAGGTCGGCGCCACCCCGTTGATCTTGGAGCCCTGCACCTTGTCGGTGTTCTGATCCAGGAAGCTGAAGCCGAAGATCCCCAGGGCCGCCGGATTGGCAGCGAGCTTCTGGACGATCAGATTATCGTTCTCACCCGCCTCGACATAAGCGCCATCCTCGCGCACCCCATGGCAGATCGCCTTGTACCTCTTCTTATCCTGCTTCTTCATGGCCTTGATGAAACCGAACTTCTTACAGCCCGCCTCCATGGCCAGCTCGGCGAAGGCATCGCGCGTACCCGAGGTGGGGGGTGGGCCCAGAACCTCGATCTTGGTCGCCGGCAGTCTGGGATTGACCTCCCTCCAGGTCTTATAAGGATTGGGGATCAGCTTGCCGCCCCGCGGGTCAGGTACATTCTTGGCCAGGGCCAGGAAGATATCCTTCGGCGTCAGGTCGAGCCGAGTCGCCTGCTTGGTGTTGGCGATGGCGATGCCGTCGTAACCGATCTTGACCTCGACGATGTCCGTGACGCCATTCTCCTGGCACCTATCGAACTCCGAGCCCTTGATGCGGCGCGAGGCATTCGTGATGTCCGGATGATCCGTGCCGACATTGGCGCAGAACAGCTTGAGACCGCCGCCGGAGCCGGTGGACTCGATCTTCGGCGTCTTGAATTCGGTCGTGCGGCCAAAGTGTTCGGCGACCGTGGTGGCGAACGGAAAAACGGTCGAGGAACCCACGACGGCGATATAGTCGCGGGCCAGGGCCGAGGTAGCGAAAGGGCCCACAACCGCCATCAGGGCAACGACAAGGAAACTCTTCTTCATGATAAAAACCTCGCAACGGACAGTCCGAGACGCCGGGCCCCATTGCCCATCGTCGATCTCTTAAGTGGCGATTTTCAAATCCCGCAAACAACGAGCCCGAAAGCCTACCAGAATCCTGTTACCGTTTCATGAAGGAACGGCTCAGACACAGGCGAAAGGGACAAAGCACGGCAGGCCGTTCCCGTTCCTGATATTGCATGCCGGCAAGGGCGTTGCCTGGAAGGGAGACACGGAAGGCCGCCCGATAGACGAGGAAAATCGACCTTTGGATCCGACCGGACCCATCGAATCCATCCGCAAAAGAGAAGACGAAGACAGATAGATAGGTAGGTAGGATGGGCAAAGCAGAGCGTGTCTGTTGACTGGTCCGAGGCCCCGATTACCCCCAGCGTCATGCGAGCCAAGGCTCCCGACCGCAGGCACACAGCGAAGCGTGCCCATCAAAACAGACCGTAGGGCATGCGGCGGCCAGTCTCTCCTCGGGCCGCACATCCGACACCAACTGCGCGATCAGGCTGGTGCTGGCCTCGACGGCCGCCTCGCCGGCGTCGGCGATCCGGTAGGAGAGATCGAAACGCTCCATCAGGCGCAGAAAGATCGGATGCAGGGACGCCGGGTAGCGGTTTTCCTCCGGCCGCTCCGGGTCGTGCCACAACCGGCCCAAGCGATCGAAGCCCACCAAGCCATGGGTCTTCCTGCGGGTATGCTCGTCGTCCAGCACAAAGCTGATGGCCGTCGCCAGCCAATCCGGCTTGAGCACCAGAATATCCCGCAAGGTTCGGTCGTGCTCATAATGGATCAGGTCCCCTACCCGGTGGCAGATGCGCAGCAGGAGCCGGGCATCCTCCGGCCCGATGTCCTGCTCCCGGCAGAGAGCCAGGTATTGCTTCAGGGACAGCCAGGCCTCCGGGCCCGCCCGCAACCGCTCCCGCACCGCCTGCCATTGCTCGGGGAAGGCACGACCCATCTCCGGCAGGCCGGCGGCCACCTGGGCAATCGCCTCCTTCAACGCCCCGATCCCCCGCCGCTCCTGGGTCTTGGCGTCCGGTTTGCTCTCCACCTGGAAGAAATCGATGATCGTCTCTTTGCCGAACCGATCCCAGAGCTCCTGGCGATCGATATCCGGCTGGCGTGCCTTGGGGCCGCCGTGGGTGGCCACCACCAGGATCCTGGCCTCCGGCTCCCGGCGCTTCACCAGATCGATCCACTCCGTCACGAACCCCTGCTGGGGGCCTTCCCGGGGCTTCCAGATCACCAGATACACCGCCGGGGCGCTGAAGAAGAGCTGATGGGTGGGCCGATAGACCCGCTGCCCGCCGAAATCCCAGCCATTCAGCGTGATCCCGGCGCCGGTCTCGGGACAGGTCACCAATACCGGCTTGATCTCGATCCCATGGGTGGTCGGGCGACCCTCCTCCCAGGGGTCGTTCCGCAACGCCCCCAGCAGACAGCTCTTCCCTACCTCCCCCTCGCCAATCAGAATTAGCTTGGCCTCGTACAGCTGGATCCGCGCCCCGGCCTGCGCCCGCAGATAGCGCTTCAGGGCATCCCGGCCCTCGGCGATGGCCGCGGCCAGCTCCGGCGGAAAGGGATTGTCTTTAGCCTCTAAATATCTTGAGGTTATCCAACCGGATCAGGGATTCCGGCAGTGTTGTCAGCTGGTTCCCGGAGAGGACCAGCAACTTTAATTGGGCGAGCTGGCTCAAGGATTCCGGCAGTGTCGTCAGTCGGTTCCCGGAGAGGTCCAAATTCCATAACTGGGTGAGCCGGGTCAGGGATTCCGGCAGCTCGGTAAGCCGCGCCGAGTCCCCAGCAAGCGGGGCAGCGCTCAGATCCAGGCTGGTCCCCTGGACGCGAAGGACCGCCTCGATCTTCCATCCCGCCTCGTAGTAAGCCGCATTCTTTGCCATCCTCGATTACTCCCGCTCAGGTCCTGGGGGTCGAACCCCTGTCTCTGGCTCCCACGCTCCAGCGTGGGAGCAATTCCAGACGCTCCAGCGTCCTGAAATTCTGGCCGCTGGAGCGGCC
>JAIZWN010000334.1 GCA_020443945.1 Candidatus Thiosymbion ectosymbiont of Robbea hypermnestra
CTCGCGCAACGACGCAGATGGCCGTTTCTCGTCGCGCCCGCAGGGAGCCCCCCAAACGCGCCAAGGCGAGGTTACACCCTTCAGGCGATTCCTGTGTGCTGCTCCTTGGCGCGTTTGGAGGGGTTCTGAGGGTGTAAAATAAGGTGAAATGGGGTACTAGACCCTCGTAGTCGAGGCGCCCCGAGGTCTTTACTCCCTGTGGGTCCGTTCCTCAAGGATTCCCCGTTCTCCCTGGAGCTTGCCGATGATGACCGCCCCGGCGGAATCGCTCCACACATTGGTGGCCGTGCGCATCATATCCAGGACGCGATCCACGGCCAGAATCAGCCCGATCCCCTCCACGGGCAGGCCCATGGCGGTGAGAATGATGGAGATGGCGACCAGGCTGGCGGCGGGGATGCCGGCCACCCCGATGGAGGTCATCAAGGCGATGAAGACAATGGTGAACTGGCCGGCGAAGGAGAGCTCCAGGCCATAGGCCTGGGCGATGAACAGGGCGGCCACGCACTCGTAAAGGGCGGTGCCGTCCATATTGACCGTGGCCCCCAGGGGGAGGACGAAGCTGGTGGTGCGGTTGGATACCCCGGCGTTTTTCTCCACGCACTCCATGGTGACGGGCAGGGTCGCCGAGGAAGACGAGGTGGAGAAGGCGGTCAGCAGGGCCGAACCCATGGCCTTGAAGTGCCGGATGGGATTGACCCCGCCCACGAAATAGAGCAAAAGGGGCAGGGTGATCAGAAAATGAATCGCCAGGGCCGCCACGACGCTGAAGAAGAAGGCCGCCAGCGGCACGAAGGCGTCGAAGCCGGTGCCGGCCACCACCTTGGCCACCAGGGCGAACACCCCCAGGGGCGCGAAACGCATGACCAGATCCGTGATCTTGAGCATGGTCTCGAACACCCCCTGCCAGAAATTGAACTGGACCTCGGCATAGGCGTTGGCGATGCGGGTCATGAAAAAGCCGTAGAGCAGGCTGAAGAAGATCAGACCCAGCATCTGGCCCGAGGCGGCGGCCGCGACCACATTGGTCGGGATCATGCGCAGAAAGACCTCGACCACATCGCCGGTTCCCCGGCCGGCGACCTTATCCTCGAAGCCGCCGACATCGGCGGTGAAGCCGATCAGATCCTTGGCCGGCTGCCCATTCACGATCCCCGGCGCGACGGCATTGACCACCAGGAGCCCGATCAGGATCGCCAGCAGGCTGGTAGTCATATAGTAGAGCAGGGTCTTGCCGCCCAGCCGACCGATGTTCTGGGAGCCGCCGATACCCGCGATGCCGACGATAATGGAAGAGACAATCAGCGGCACGATCAACATCTTGAGGGCATTGAGAAAGAGCGTACCCACAAAATCGAACATCGCGTAGAAGGTGACGCCGAAGAACGCCGCCTCCTTGCCCGTCAGCAGGCCGGCGACCAGGGCCAGCGCGAGCGCGATCAGAATCTGCCAGTGCAGCTTGAGTCTGAGAAAGGCCATCGGTTATCTCCGAAGTCAGTGGCGAACCCCCTGCGTAGTCCGGCAAGTCTACCCGCATACGCAAGGCCGGGGCTTACTTTTTAAGGACTGTCCCAAAAGGCCGTCTCTCATTCGAGCGGCCAGGGGTATACTCCCTCTCCCTTCGGGAGAGGGCCGGGGAGAGGGGGATCTAAAGAGACGAGCGGGAGCCACGACGAAGATTCACCCGGCCCCGGTCATTCGATTTTCTATACAAACCCAGGCAGAGGAGGATGCCATGGGCCCCACAGGCGCCCCCCGTCGTCCCTCGAAGATCATTGCATTGCCGGCCATACCCCGTATCGACCACTGGCGCCCGGTAACCCATCCGCCCGCGTTGTCCCCGGCTGGGCTGCACCTGTGGAAGATCCGCACCGGCCGCGGGGGTGCGCCGCTTGCGCGTCTGTGGCCCCTGCTGTCCCCGAGGGAGTCCGAACGCGCCGCGAGGCTGAGATTCGACCGTCACCGCGAACCCTATGTACGCGCCCATGCCGGGCTGCGCAGGATCCTGTCCGGCTATCTCGGCATCGCGCCCGCGGCAATCGGATTTCGCTATGGGGATGCGGGAAAACCCGTGCTCGAAGGGGCGAGCGGCCTCGAATTCAACCTGACGACCAGCGGCGAGCTGGCCCTGGCGGCCCTCTCCCTGGGAACGCCGGTCGGCGTCGACTGCGAGCGGATAGGCGACCGGGGGGATATCCTCGCCATCGCAAGCCGGATGTTCACCCCCGAGCAGGCATCCCGCATCGCCGCCGCCCCCCCGGAAGACCGGCTCTGGCAGTTTCATATCGCCTGGACGACCCTGGAGGCCGACGTCAAGGCGGACGGTTGCGGTCTATCCGGTCAGGACCGGCCGGCGGCCCGGAGTACCCGGCGGATCGAGCACTGCGTGCCCGAGCCTGGGTTCGTCGCCGCCCTGGCGCGCGAACGGCTGCCGCCGGTAGAGGACTGGATCAACCTGACCTTGCCGGCGCACTCCGAATAGAGTCGGCGCACCCTGTCTTTCGGATTATTCGCGCACAAGGGGTAAGATGCCGGATTTATTTATCAGCGTGGGAGACAACCTTGGAAGCTACCCAGATCCTCCTCTTGTCCATCGTCCAAGGGCTTACCGAGTTCCTCCCCATCTCCAGCTCCGGGCATCTGATCCTGACCCCGCTCCTGTTCGGCCACGAGCTGCAGGGCCTGGCCTTCGACGTCGCGGTTCACCTCGGCACCCTGGGCGCGGTGGTACTCTACTTCCGCGGCGAGCTCCTCGTCATGACCACCGCCCTCGTGGATTCCCTGAAAACGCGACGGATCGCAACGCCAGACGCCGAGCTGGCCTGGATGATCGTCCTGGCGAGTATCCCGGTGGTCCTCCTCGGGCTGCCGTTGAAATCCCTGTTGGAGCTGCTGCGGGAGAATGATCGGTTGATCGCCCTGGTGATCGCCGGCACCACCATCGGCTTCGGGCTCCTGCTCTGGATCGCGGACCTGCGCGGCAGCCGCGCGTGGGACGAGTACCGCCTGGGTTGGAAAGGCGCGCTGCTGATCGGCCTGTTTCAGGCCATCGCCATCATTCCGGGGACCTCGCGCTCCGGCATCACCATCACCGCCGGGCTCCTCCTGGGCCTGACACGCAAGGCCGCCTCCCGCTTCTCCTTCCTGCTCGCCATTCCCACCATCCTCATGGCCGGTGGCCTGGAGACGCGCCAACTCATCCGCTCCGCCGACCCCGTGGACTGGTCCGCCCTCTGGCTGGGAGGCCTTCTATCCTTCATCGTCGCCTACCTCACCATCCGCTTCTTCCTCGATTTCATCGAAAAGATCGGCATGTTGCCCTTCGTCCTCTACCGGTTCTTATTGGGCGCCCTGATCCTGGTGTTTTGAAGACAGAGCAACCCACGTGGTCGATATCCATCTACCCCTGAGACCGCCGACGTCCCGCCGGCTCCGCAGGCACAAATTGTAGGGTCCGCTGTGCGGACCGCTTGAATGTTGTAGCCGGGTAGGATAGGCAAAGCCAGCGCCCGGCAGGCTGGTCCGGAGCTCCAGCGAGGCTTTGCCTTAAGACCACGAGGCGTAACCAACCGCACCGAAGAACCACCGATGGACACGGATAAACACAGATTGTGATCTGTGTTTATCCGTGTTCATCCGTGGTTCAAAGAATTCGGGAAATGGGGTCTGGTCTTGACCCGTGACCCTTGAAGGCACACATCAAGACCTAACCCCTTTCCCCTCTGATAGCTCCTCGCCAAGCTCCAATTGGACAGGATTAACAGGATTTTCTTTGTTTTGATTCGTGCCACCGTGCAACGGAAGTTCAAAGCAACAAATGAAGTGGACCCCGAAAATTGGACAGGTTGCTAAGTTAAGAACTGCGAGGAGCATAACCGCCATGCAGAGGACTCG